>NZ_JBQEKA010000009.1:0-61552 GCF_052103615.1 Kerstersia sp.
GGTGGTCATTTCGGGTTTTAACCCATGGAGCCTTTGGGGCTTGAGGGAATCGGTACCAGGCATTGACCCCTGGCTGCCGCATGCGCAGGCGGCCCAGGTGTCGCTGGCGCGTTTGCGGGATTGGTTCAAACTGCTGGGCTTCGAGGCCGAGCGCGGTCATTATGGCTGCTATGCGCCGCCGTGCCGCACGCAGACCTGGCTGCAGCGCTGGCAGTTCATGGAGAAGGCGGGCGAACGCTGGTGGCCGTTTTGCGGCGCGGTGTATGCCGTCTCGGCCATCAAGCGTGTGCAAGGCGCACGGCTGATCGGCAAGCCCTGGAAGAAAAAACGGCGCCGCATGCCGCGCGGCGCGCGCGTGGCTGGCGTTGCCAGCATGGAGCAGAACGCGGTGAGCCAGCCGGTGCTGGCCCGTGAGCTGCCTGAGGACAAGGATAATTGGTGATACCCATGGCAGGAAATACTCCCGCGCCGGCCGCAACGGCCAAGCAAGTGGAAATCTGGACAGATGGCGCCTGCAAAGGCAACCCGGGTGTTGGGGGCTGGGGCGCGCTGCTGCGCTATGGCCGCCATGAAAAGTGCCTCTGCGGCGGTGAGGCGGCAACGACCAATAACCGTATGGAAATGATGGCCGTGATTCAGGCCTTGCAGGCCTTGCGTGAATCCTGCCGGGTCGTCTTGCACATAGATTCGCAGTATGTGATGAAAGGCATCACAGAATGGATGCCCAACTGGAAGCGCCGGGATTGGCGTACCGCCGACAAAAAACCGGTCAAGAATGCCGATCTGTGGCAGCAGCTTGATAGCGAAGTCGGCCGCCATGAGGTGAGCTGGCACTGGGTGAAAGGGCACGCAGGCAACCCTGGCAATGAACGCGCTGACGAATTGGCCAATCAAGGTGTGGAAATGGTGCGTGGCGCGGCAGCGCTGGCAGCCGAGGCCGGCACGGCCCAGTCCGGGGCCTGAGGCGTTCGTGAGGCGCCATGTTTTACACTGATGGCTTTCCGGCAGTGCCCTGCCTGTTTCTTTTTGGAGTCTTGCCCGTATGCGGCTGATCGTACTGGATACCGAAACCACCGGCCTGGAGCCGGCGCAAGGGCATCGCATCGTAGAAATCGGCGCGGTGGAAGTGGATAACCGGATGGTGACGGACAACCACTACCATCAATATCTCAACCCCGACCGCAATAGTGACCCGGAAGCTTTGGCCGTGCACGGCCTGACCACGGAGTTCCTGGCCGATTACCCGCGCTTCGAAGAAGTGGCGCGGGACTTTGTCGAATTCATCCGCGGCGGCGAGCTGCTGATCCATAACGCGGCTTTCGATATCAAGTTTCTCGATTCCGAATTGCAGCGCGCCGGGCTGGGCAAGGTGCAGGACTACTGCGCCAAGGTAACGGACAGCCTGATGGTTGCACGTGAAATGCATCCGGGCAAGCGCAATTCGCTGGATGCATTATGCGATCGCTACGGCATTTCCAATGCGCACCGTACCTTGCACGGCGCCTTGCTGGATACGCGTTTGCTGGCCGAAGTCTGGCTGGCCATGACGCGTGGCCAGGAGTCACTGCTGGGCGATGCCGACGCGGCCGAGAACCCTTCCGGCGGCAATGCCATGCAGTTCCGGACGGGCAATGAGGATTTCGACCCGTCCCGGCTGGCGGTCTTGCCGGCAGGCGCCGATGATTTGCAGGCGCATGCGGAATATCTGGCGGCGCTGGATAAGGCGGTCAAGGGCGAGTGCGTCTGGCGCCGCTATGAGCCGCAGCCTGACGCGGCTCAATCCTGAACGCTGGCTGTAGCCAGGCCAGGGCTGCGCCCTGCTTAGGGCAGCAGTTTCATGGCGAAGTAAGAAAAACTTGCTGCTTCTGCATTTGCAATGCTATTATTTCGTTCTCTTCACATTGCGAAGAGATTCTGGGCGGTTAGCTCAGTGGTAGAGCACTGCCTTCACACGGCAGGGGTCACAGGTTCGAACCCTGTACCGCCCACCAAATTGATGTACATAGACGTACACGAAACCCGCACAGCGTAAGGCTATGCGGGTTTTTATTTGTGCAATACGTGCGGATGTGTGCTTTGAATACCGCCCATGCTGACGGTACTTTTGACGGTATCCCGCTCGTACTGTCACAGAGATACTGTCATGCCGCTATCAGATACCGCCTGCCGCAATGCCAAAGCTGCCGACAAGCCACGCAAACTTGCAGATGGCGGGGGCTTATACCTGTTGGTCAACCAGGCCGGGGCGTGTTCTTCTACGGCACGGATAACAAGGGTAACGACTTGGCACCACAATGGATGTGCGCCCCCTGGTATATCCGCGCCCATACGCGCAGCACTGACGCTCAGGATTGGGGCTATCTACTGGAATTTGCCGACCGTGACGGGAATGAAAAGCGGTGGGCCATGCCTGCAGAGTTGCTACATGGCGATGGGGCGGAGTTGGCCAAGCTACTGAGCAACCAGGGTCTGGACGTGCATCCTACGCCAGCGTCGCGTCAGCGCCTGGCCAGCTACATTCAGCAGCAGGCCAGGAGCGTGGCAGAGCGTGCAATCAGTGCCGACCGGATAGGCTGGCATGGCAACGCCTTTGTGCTGCCAAAACGGTCATTTGGCGACAAGGGGCAGCGTGTCGTTTTCCAGTCGCCTACGGCCTTACCCAACACGTTCCAGGAAGCAGGCAGCGCCGAAGAGTGGCGCGACCAGGTGGGGGCGCTGTGTGCCGGTAACTCTCGCCTGGTGTTTGCAGCGAGCTGCGCCTTTGCGGGGCCGCTGCTGCGCCATGCGTCGATGGAGTCGGGAGGCTTTCATCTTCGGGCGAATGCGCCTACATGCTTGCCAATGAGCAGGGCAAGGCACGCATGAGCCGTACTGCCACGCCACGGGGCCAATTGCGCTGGCGGCTGCTGTTCCTGTCGTCGGGTGAGTTGAGCCTGGCCGACCACATGCAAGAGGTGGGCAAGCGGGCACATGCTGGCCAGGAGGTGCGCTTGCCGGATATTCCCGCTGATGCGGGGGCGGGCCTGGGCCTGTTCGACACCTTGCACGGCCTTCCTGATGCGCGGGCGTTGGCCGAGCATATCAAGGCAGTGACGCGACGGACTTATGGGACGGCTGGCCGGGTCTTCATTTAATGGCTGGTGGCGCGTGCTGACGATCTACCGGGGCTGGTGCGGGCCTGGGCAAGCCGTTTGGTGAAAGACTGGGTGCCAGTTGGTGCGTCTGGCCAGGTGGAGCGTGTGGCGTCCCGTTTCGCCTTGGTGGCGGTGGGCGGCGAGCTGGCGACGGAGGCGGGAATTGCCGGGTGGGATGGGGGGCGCGGCAGAGGCTGGGGTACGGACTTGCTTTGATGCCTGGCTGACGGCGCGTGGTGGTGCAGGTGGAGTCGGCGAGCTGCGAATACATGGTCTTTGCCGAGACCTTCCGGGCAGAGGTGTGCAAGGGCTTTGATCCGTTGACGGTGGTGCGGCTACTGCATGCACGCGGCTACCTGCGCACGGAGGGCCAGGGTAAGACCTTCAAGTACACCAGGCGGGAGCGGGTGCCGGGTGTTGGGCCTACGGCGGTTTACTGCGTTCTGCCTGCTATTTTCGATGGCGAATAGCAGTCTCTTGTATACGCAGCCGTTTACTGCAATGGCTGGTGTTATGAGTGGGGAGGCAAGGAAAACGCCCTTGTATCGTAATGAATACAAGGGCGGTCCCATCAACGGGTGCCGTTCCTACGGAACGGTTTTTTTGGTGCGCAACACGATGCGGAACGGTTTACCGTTGGGGCGGCGGATCACTTTCCCCTTGACGGTAATAGTCATCCTGTAGATGACTTGTTCGCCTTCGTTCGGGTGCATAGTAGCCTCCGCGATCAGGCCCCCAACCAAAAACTTGACGTTGACAGCCCGTTGTTGGCCGACATACGATGGTATTCCCGTACCAGTAGTCAAGACGCGCGCTCATGGGGTTTTGAGCGTGGCGTTTTCCCAAGGGCTTCGACGCGCTCCAACGCTTCGAAGCCTTTTTCCTTTCATGCAGCTTTGCTATCTTCATCGGGAGCATTCTTCCGCCAATTAACGTCGTCAGTGAAGTCCAAAGGAATTTGGATGGGACTTTCTTCGGGGTGAATGCTGTTCCAATGATCAGCGTCTAGCGATAATTGCAGTCCGTCGCCAACCATCTGCTCGCGTCGATTAATTAGGGATTTCAACATTTGCGGGCGGGTGGCCTCGTCAATATCAATCCATAGCGTAAATTGTTCACCGCCCTGTGTAGTTGGAAGGGCATGGTTTGCGCGATATGGTTTTCCCGTTTTAGGGTCTCTCCGAACTTCTTGCCTAGCAGCCTGCGTAAACTCTTTGGCAAGCAGGTCGAGAGGGTCTCTTGGCTTAGGTAGTGGCCAGCCACGATTGTTGGCAAAGATTGCCACTTTGCGCATGTTTACTTCTGTCTCGCCCGTTTCTTCTTTGTAGAGACGGATAAGGCGTTGCATTTCCTGATGCTTGTTCAATTTGGCGTTCTCCTTTTAGATGCCAACAGGTGCTACGTCACCCCAGCCATCAACGATGGCGCTAGGGGCAACAATTGATCGTACTTTTTGCAGATGAGCACGGAAGCGGTCATAGCGCCCAGTTCTATGTTGCAACTGTCCTGCTATCAATCCTGGGTGTATCCCTAGCGTGTTTGCAAACCCAAGAAGATCACGCTCAGCAAAGAACGGGGCTTTGCGTGCGATGAAAGCATCCATCTTTTTTTGAGGTACGCAAAACTCAGCGGCTGCTGCATTGGCAACCCGCTCTTCCTCGTTGATGGTCGAGCCCGTGCCAGCGCGTTCACCGTCAAGTTCGGTGTCCAGCATGACAATGTTGTCTTGGGGACGCTCGTGCAAGCCGTGGCCGCAAAGTACGTGCTCAAGTTCATGGCGTAGCACGAACCAAAAATTGTCGATACGATCGTGGCGTAAACTCATTCCAATAACAGGGGAGTATTTGTCCAGCCACATACACACGCCGTCGATTTTTGCGGAGGTGAGGGATTCAACGATGACAAATCGAATGCCGCTTTCAGCAAGAATTCGTGGGACTTTTCGTGCTTCTTCAGCGGCAGACAGTAGAGCGGACAGCTTACCAACAGCTTGGCGTCCTAAAAGTGGCGTGTACCTGGGTACAAGCATTTCACTTGCAATTTCTTTGACCCTATAAAGCCAAGCCAGTTGGATTGGTGTTGGCTCTTCTTTGGTGTTGGTTTTCTTTGCTGCGTGTGGCAGTACCTCGATATTCTCAATGGATTCTTCTTTGAAGAATTTTGCGAGTGCTGCCTCTACTTTTGGGATGTCCCTAGAGTTTTCTGCATCAAGCCATCCGCGTTTTATCATTTCTGCAACCGGCAGTCCGCCAAAAAGCTGAGCGCGAGTTGCACGGCCTGGGTCTGGACGTGCTGAGATCCTCGCTATTGCAAGGTCGTAGGATTGTTGCAAATCAAGAAATTCTTTCGCCGGTACATTGAAAATTTCTTCCAACGAGATTGCCATTGTTGCGTCTACCGGACGCTTGTCTGCGACAAGGCGGTTTACGCTACTGTCGTCCACACCAAGGATTACGGCTAGTACACGTTTAGTCCAGCCCCTTGCGGTGAGCAGGGCGTCGATGAACTGGCCGGGGGTGCGGAAGTCGGAGGAGGAAGGGGTGGAGCTATTCATGATGATTTGCACAATACGTCAGTTTGCGCAAAAACGCAAACTGGTCGTTTTTTGTAAGGGTTGGGTTGCTTTGTAAGGAGTGCCTGCGAACTTACAGCTACGGTTTAGTTCGTACGGGTGGTGGTTTTCAAAACCTGTTGTTGTGCAGCTGGTGATAACAGTTGGCATGCAATATGGCCTTGTGACAGATGTAGTGTCAGGGGTATGCCATTGAAACGTGCACAGGGCCGTTTGCTGTCAGCGGCCTTGGCGTGGGACTACATAGTGCATCGAGCATAGAGGGGCTGCTGCGTATTGCACTCGGTTTTGAGGGCGAGCGACAAATATGCGTGGACTTCGGGGTGATCACGCATCCTGAGCAGGCGTGCGCGATGGCGGAAGCATGTGCCGCGACCTGAGCATGGCGACGTACAGCGGCAAGGTAAGGAAGTGGCGTACCCATGCTGGTATCTCTATCTCGCCTGACGTCCAGCGTGACACAGTGCCTGCGTTGGTGCCCACGATGCGGCAGAAGTCCACCTTCTTCCATCCTATCGCTTTGATGGCATCTTCAAAGGCTTCCGGGGACAGATGGGGTGGGGTGGTGCGCTCGATGTAGTCCAGCACCTGGCTGGGGCTGGAAACCTGTGCCATGTCTGCGGCCAGGCCCATGAACGGCTTTACCCACGACGGTATCAGCCCATCACCACGGTGCCAACGATTGATGGTGCCGATATGCACGCCTGCCGCCAGGCAGAAGTCATTCTTTGTCCAGCCGATGGCTTGCAGGGCTTGCTGGTGTTCTTCTGGCGGGGGGATGTGCATGGCGGGAGGGTGTGGTTGCAGGTGGGAGTCAATGATGGCATGATAGCCGGTTTTGTTTATTATGCTAATCAATTAATGATAATATCCGCATAATTAACATAATTCTCCTATGTGCTCTTCCGTTTCCCGCCCCCTGTGAGTAACTCTGAGCCTATGCCCTATGCGTGAGGTCTAGTGCGGCTTCCAGGGCGAGTCTTATTTGTTCATTTATTGAGCAGATAACGCCTGTGCGGCAGTTGATAGTTATCCACAAGGGTTAGACGGTGCTGCGGGGGGCGGCAGGGAAGGATTTATTTTGCGCTGCCAATACGCAAAGTATGCCGCCATGATGCTAATTACCTGTTGATATATCCAGGTGTCCCCGGTGTTTGTTCCCGGCATCCCCGGACTTTTGTCTGTTGTCCCCGGTGCATCCGGGGACACGGAAACCCGCATATGTGCTTGCTCTCCGTGAGTTATCAATAGTTGTCCCCGGTGTCCCCGGTTTTTCTGATGATTCCCTGGTCGATTTTCGGTAGTCCGATGCAGGTGGAGGGATGGGGAGGGGGTAAAAGTTCAGCATGATTCCGCCGAGACCGCCCGCCCAGTCAGGAATTTATGGCGGCACATTTTCAGGGGAGGGGGGTTAAAGCGGATGGGTCTGAGTCAGCCGAACGCATGGCCGGATGACAGGCGAAGTCCCCTGCCTTTTCTTCGTGGCTTGCGGGCCGGTGCTGTGCGCCTGCATGGCATCAGCAGTTTTTTATATTTCTGCGTTTTTTTATGTCAGGACGTGAAGGGAGGTAAGCCCGGCATCTTCTGCGAAAGCGCGCCGGAAACACATTTCAGCCTGGGCAGGGACGGCATTTGATGCCGCTCCAGAGTGTTACTGAATACCCGTCTTGGGTTACATGATTCTCATTCTGAGAAGAAAGGATACGTTTTCGGCGTCATTGCTCCGTATCCTGAAAGTGTCGTACCTGGCCGGCACAGCGGCATGCCTTCGGCGCCGCACCTTTCTTCCCGTGCCGGTTTCACTCAACCCAAGGAGTTGTTATGCGGGCTATTCTCTTGTGGTTTCTGGGCGTACCTATCCCCGTCATCATCCTGTTGGCCTTGTTCTGGCATTGACGTTTGTGCCTCGCGTAGCGATCCAGGCATAAATCGCCGGCCTGCGCCATTCCCCGGCGAGGCCCAATGAGGCATTTCCCATCAGACCGTCGCGGCCCGGCATCGCTGCCAGGCTGCCTCGGTACGAGTTCGCAGCGCGTGCAGCGCGCTATCGACATCGAAAAGGATCTCTCATGCAGACAACCCAAAGCAGTAGTGTAAATACGCTGGCCGTGGCCCGGCATGGCGGTGAGTCCGCGCATTCCGCCGTGTCCTGGGGCGCTGTGATTGCCGGTGCGGTCATTGCGGCGGCTTTGTCCGCGGCGCTGATGACTGGCGGCAGCGGGCTGGGCTTTTTGGCCGTATCGCCGTGGCAGGATGAAGGCGCGTCGGCATCAGTGATTGCGGTCAGCACCATTGTGTGGCTTTTCGTCACGCAGGTGATTGCTTATGGCATCGCGGGCTATGTGGCAGGCCGGCTGAGAACGAAGTGGACGGATGCGGACCGCGATGAAATTTATTTCCGCGATACGGCGCATGGGTTTCTGGTCTGGGCGCTCAGCGCGGTCATTGGCGCCATTGTGCTGGGCTCGGCCCTGATGTCCGCAGGCAGCGGCGCTGCCAAGGCAGGGGCATCCTTGCTGGAGGGCGGCGCCACGGTGGTGGGCTCTGTGGCTGGCCAGGGCGGCGGCAAGCAGGTATTGGATGACTTTACCGACACCCTGCTGCGCCCGGCCGATTCCTCCTTGCGTACCGGCACTGGCGAGGAGCGCCGGGAAATCGGCAGGATTTTCGTGCGCGGCATCACCCAGGGCAAGCTGGATCAGGAAGATAAGGAATACCTGACCCAGCGCGTGGCACAGTACACCGGGGTGGAAGCGCCGGTCGCCGAGCAACGTATCCAGCAAGTGAGCGCCCGTGCGCAGCAGGCGCTGGACGAAGCCGAGCAAACGGCCCGGAAGGCCGCCGATGCGGCGCGTAAAGCCGCTGCGACGTTTGCGCTTTGGCTGTTTGCCGCGCTGTTGCTGGGGGCATTTGTTGCCAGCCTGGCCGCGACGGTGGGCGGCAGGGCCAGGGATCGCTGAGCGCGGCCAGCGCCGGTCAGCCGGCGCTGGGCCTGCCCGTGACGGAGCTCAGACGGCCTGGGCTCCGCCGTCCACGGGCAAAGCGATGCCAGTGACATAGTCGGAGGCACGCGACGCCAGGAAAATCACGGTGCCGTCCAGGTCCTCAGGATTGCCGGGGCGGCCAGCGGGAATACGGCGTTGCGTGCGCTCCAGCCAGGCCGGGTCACTGAACATGGCCGACGTCATTTCCGTTTTGAACCAGCCCGGCTCAATGGCATTGACCTGAATGCCAGCCGGGGCGAATTCGATGGCCAGGCTTTTGGTCATTTGCCGCAGACCGCCTTTGCTTGAAGAATAGGCGACGCTCTCGGGCAAGCCGTTGGCGCTGCCGTATGAGCAGAAATTGATGATCTTGCCGCGTCCGGCCGCGCGCATATGGCGCAGCGCTTCGGTGGCGCAGATGAAGCTGCCATGGGTGTTGACGGCATGCACCGCAATCCATTCTTCATCGGGGAAATCCAGTGATGGGCATTTGCGGTGAATGCCTGCCGCGTTCACGAGGATATCCAGGCGGCCATGCTGGGCGGCGACGGCCTGCATGACGGCGCTGACTTGCTCGCGTTCGCGGGTGTCGCAACGCATCGCTTGCGCGCCCAGACGGACCGCCTGTTCCTGTAGCACATCTTCGCGCCGTCCAAGAATAATGACGGTGGCGCCGGCGCTGCGCAAGGCGCGCGCCGCTGCTGCGCCCAGACCGGAACCGCCGCCGGTGACGACGGCGACCTGACCGTTCAAATCGAAAAGAGCTTGTGCCGGATGTGCCATAGCGCTGATGTCTCCTGTGTTGGCAATACAGGGGTAGCCAGCAGCGTATCCGCTGATTTCCCCTGCTGTCTGGAATGGTATTCCATTTATGCCATCGAGGGGGAAAGCCTTTCTGCATGCTAATGGCCAGCCACGGTTCAGGCCGGGCCAGTCACGCTTGCGGCAGGGCGGGAACTGATTCAGCGGAGTGTTTGCAGCAGGCCGTCCAAGCCCATGGCGGCGCTCAGCAACACAACCAGCAGGATGGAAAACAGGAAGAGCTTGCGGGCCCAGGGGCCGGGATTGGCCGGATCGCAGGCTGTCAGCGTGAGCTTGAGCCAATAGAGGCCGCCAGACAGGGCCGTGAGCAGATAGAGCCAGCTTGCCGCGCTGACGAGCGGCAAGAGCAGGCTGCAGGCGGCAAAAGCGGCGGTATAGCCGATGATTTGCACCCGGGCAGATGCCAGGCCGTATTGCAGCGGCAGGACAGGCAAGCGGGCAGCCTGGTAGTCCCGTGCGCGGAAGATGGCGATGGCGTAGGAGTGCGGCATTTGCCACAGGCAGAACATGACCAGCAGCACCAGCGCGCCCAGGTCGAAACGGCCGCTGGCAGCGCAGTAACCGATCACCGGCGGCATGGCGCCGGACACGCTGCCTATCAGCGTGCCATGCACGGTATGGCGTTTGCCATAAAGGCTGTAGGCGCCGACATAGACGGCAAAGCCCAGCAGGCCTAGCCATGCAGCGAGCATGCCGCCGCCCCAGGCCTGGAGCAGCAGCAGGCCTGCCACGCCCAGCAGCGTTCCGTACCACAGGGCATGGCGGGGGGCGACTTGCCCTGTGACCAGCCCGCGCTGGCGCGTGCGCGCCATGGCGGCGTCGATATCGCGGTCGATGTAATTGTTGAAGACGCAGCCCGAGGCAATGACCAGGGCCACGCCGGCGGCGGCGGCCAACAGGGTGCCGGCGCTCGCGTGGCCGGCAGACCCGAGGAAGAATCCGCCGGCGAAGCTGACCAGGTTGCCAGCAATAATGCCGGGCTTGGTCAGCAGCAGGTATTGCCTGAAGATGCGCACAACCGGTCTTGCCTTACATCATCATGTGATCGTTCATGCTCCAGATAATCCAGAGCGAAAGACCGACCACAATCAGCAGGATGACAATGGTGAAGACAAAGCTGGAGAGATTCCAGCCGCCTTCCGATTCGCGGTTCATGTGCAGGAAGTACACCAGTTGCACGATGGTCTGTACGATGGCGAAACCGAAAATCAGCAGCAAGGTGGTGGAACGTTCCAGACCGGTGGGGTACATCACCAGCGCGAACGGAATCAGCGTCAGGATGACCGCCAGGATGAAGCCGGTGTTGTACGAGCGCAGCGTGCCGTAGCTGGCGCCAGCGCTATCGGTATCAGTGTGGCCGTGTTGGGACATGATTACAGGGCTCCCGTCAGATAGACAACAGTGAAGACGCAAATCCAGACCAGATCCAGGAAGTGCCAGAACAGGCCCAGGCAGGCCAGGCGGGTCTGGTTGCGTGGCGTCAGGCCATCCATCGAGGTTTGGTGGATCAGCACGGCCAGCCAGATCAGGCCGGCGGTAACGTGCAGGCCGTGCGTGCCGACCAGGCCGTAGAAGGCGCCGAGGAAGGCGCTGCGGCTGGGGCCGGCGCCTATGCTGGCCAGATGCTGGAATTCATAGATTTCCATGGCGATGAAGAGCGCGCCCAGCACGAAGGTGACGCACAGCCAGCGCAGCGCGTTGGTCTTGTCACCACGGTGAATGGCCAGCGAGGCATAGCCGAAGGTAATGCTGGAGAACAGCAGCACGAAGGTTTCGCCCAGGACAAACTTCAGGTTGAAGATTTCCTGGCCGGTGGGGCCCCCGGCATAGGCATTCATGAGCACCACATAGGTGGCGAACAGGCTGCCGAACAGCACGACGTCGGACATGAGGTAGATCCACAGGCCGAAGACAGTGTTGTTGCCGTGCGCTTCGTGCCCGTGGTGGTCATGGCTATGGCCGTGGTTGGCGTGCGGCGTGGCGCGCGCGCCGGAACTTGGGTTCAAGGTATGAGTGGACATGGTCAGGCCTGGCTCGCTTGGACTTGGGATTGGGCAGCTTGGTAGTGAGCGTTTTCGATGCGCTCGATTTCCTTGACGGGCACGTAGTAATCCGTGTCCTTGTCGTAGGTGCGCCAGATGAAGGTGAGGATCGTGCCTGCCAGCCCGGCAATGGCCATCCACCAGATATGCCAGATCAGGGCGAAGCACAGCGCCAGCACAAAGGCGGACATGATGAAGGGCAGACCGCTGTTGCGCGGCATGTGGATAGGTTCGTAGCGCGCCGGGCGTGCGATGCCGCCATGTTTCTTGGCTTCATGGAAGGCGTCCAGCGTATCGGCATGCGGCGTGACGGCGAAGTTATAGAACGGCGGCGGCGAGGCGGTTGCCCATTCCAGCGTGCGCGCATTCCAGGGGTCGCCCGTCAGGTCGCGGTTCTTGTTGCGGTCGCGGATGCTGACCACCAGTTGCAGCACCATGAAGAAGATGCCCAGCGCCACGAAGCACGCGCCCACGAAGGCCACATACAGATACGGCACCCAGGCGGGGTTGTCATAGTGGTTCAGGCGGCGCGTCATGCCCATGAAGCCCAGCATGTAGAGCGGCATGAAGGCCAGATAGAAACCGATGATCCAGCACCAGAAGGAGTAGCGGCCCAGGCGTTCATTGAGCTTGAAGCCGAACACCTTGGGGAACCAGTACACGTAGCCGGCGAAATAGCCGAACAGGGCGCCGCCGATGATGGTGTTGTGGAAGTGGGCAATCAGGAACAGGCTGTTGTGCAGCAGGAAGTCGGCGCCGGGGATGGCCAGCAGCACGCCGGTCATGCCGCCGATGGCGAAGGTAACCAGAAAGCCGATGGTCCACAGCATGGGGGTGGTGAATTCCAGGCGGCCGCGGTACATCGTGAAGAGCCAGGTGAAAATCTTCACCCCGGTGGGGACGGCAATAATCATGGTCATGATGCCGAAGAAGGCATTGACGTTGGCGCCGGAACCCATGGTAAAGAAGTGGTGCAGCCAGACGATGAACGACAGCACGCCGATGGCGACCGTCGCGCCGACCATGGACTTGTAGCCGAACAGCTTCTTGCGCGCAAAGGTGGCCGTGACTTCGGAAAACACACCGAAAGCGGGCAGCACCAGGATATAGACTTCGGGGTGGCCCCAGGCCCATACCAGGTTGGCATACATCATGGCGTTGCCGCCAAGATCATTGGTGAAGTAGTGGGTGTCCAGATAGCGGTCCAGCGTCAGCATGGCCAGCGTTCCGGTCAGAATGGGGAAGGAGGCGATGATGATGACGCAGGTGACGAGCACGGTCCAAGTGAACACGGGCATTTTCATCAGCGTCATGCCGGGGGCGCGCATCTTGATGATGGTCACGAACAGGTTGACCCCGGTGAGCAGAGTGCCCAGACCGGATGCCTGTAGCGCCCAGATGTAGTAATCCACCCCCACGCCCGGACTGAGCTCGATGCCGGACAACGGTGGATAGGCGACCCAGCCGGTCATGGCGAATTCGCCTATGCCCAGAGACAGCATGACCAGGACCACGCCCACCACGAACAGCCAGAAGCTGAATGCGTTGAGGAAGGGGTAGGCCATGTCGCGCGCGCCAATTTGCAGCGGCACGACGATATTCATCAGGCCCACGACAAATGGCGTGGCCACGAAGAAGATCATGATCACGCCGTGGGCGGTGAAGATCTGGTCGTAGTGATCGGGATGCAGAAAGCCTTCGCTGCCGCCGTTGGCGACGGCCAGCTGGGCGCGCATCATGATGGCGTCGGCAAAGCCGCGCACCAGCATGATCAGCGCCACGAAGATATACATGATGCCGATCTTCTTATGATCGACGGACGTGATCCATTCAGACCAGAGATAGCCCCACTTGCGCAGGTAAGTAATGCCGCCGACCACCGCCAGGCCGCCAATCAGGATGGCGATCAGGGTGATGACGACGATGGGTTCGTGTAGCGGTATATCCGCCAGGCTGAGTTTTCCTAACATGTCCGGTCTCGGTTACAGGGCATTCGGGTGCGTTTCCGGGGCGGCATGTCCGCCCTGGAGGCTATCGTGGCGGGAAGCGCCGTCCTGGGCCTGGTCATGGCCGCCAGCGGGCGCGGCGTCATGGTGGCTCATATCGACGAACTGGCCGATGATGCGGTCGAACAGTTGCGGCTCGACGCTGGCGTACTGCTGAATCGGGTAGCGATAGGGCGGGTTCTCAGGGCGCTTGGCGACTTCCTGGAAACGCTCGAAATCAAAGTTGCCGCTGCCGGCGCGGGTGCGTTCCACCCACTGTTCGAACTGTGCGGGCGGCAAGGCATGGGCCGTGAAGTACATATCGGAAAAACCGTTGCCGCTGTAGTTGCCCGAGAAACCGCGGTAGTTGCCCGGCTCGTCAGCAATCAGGTGCAGCTTGGTGCGCATGCCGGCCATGGCGTAGATCTGGCCTCCCAGCTGCGGGATGAAAAAGGTATTCATCGAGCTGTTGGAGGTAATGTCGAACGCGATGGGGGTATTGGCCGGGATGTATAGCTCATTGACGGTGGCCACCCCTTGTTCCGGGTAAATGAAAATCCATTTCCAGTCGGCGGAAATGGCTTGCACGGTGACATGTGGCACTTCCGATTCCAAGGGTCTGTACGGATCCAGCTTATGGGTACTTTTCCATACAATGACTGAAAGTATGCAGACAATAATGACAGGAAAACCCCACACGACGACCTCGACCGCCGTGGAATGGGCCCATTCGGGGGCATAGCGCGCCTTGGCTGCCGCGCGGTATTTCCACGCGAAGACCAGGCTGAGAATAATGGCGGGAAGCACAACAATCAGCATGAGGCCGACGGCCGTGAAGATCAGATTGCGTTCTTCCACGCCGACCTGGCCTTTGGAGTTGATCAGCTCCCAGTCACAGCCAGACAGGCCGGCCAGCGCCAGCAAGGCTGGAAGCATGCATAGGTGTCGTATTTTCAACGGTTTCATCGTCATTTCTTGGACATGGGCGGGGACGCCGGATGAGGAGTCGCAGGCAGAAGCCAGGACGCGTACGCCGCGTGGGCGTGTCCTGGCGTGACATGCTCTATGATGGGGGCAGGCTGCAGGACCGGGCCGGGCGGGGCTTGCGAGATTTGTATGTATTTGCACATATAATGTATGCATACAATATTCTGCAGGATCGGAATATATCACAAACAATCACCATACGATTCGCATGAATGACAAAAGCGATACGTCGATGACTGCGCCTGCCTGGCTGGGGACGCTGGTTGATGGCGGCGGGCCGCGTTATTTGCAGATTGCCGATGCCATCGGCAATGCGCTGGATGAAGGCCGCTTGCGGCCTGGCGACAGGCTGCCGCCGCAGCGGCAATTGGCGCGCCAATTGGGGCTGGACCTGACCACGGTGACGCGTGCCTATGCCGAGGCGCGCCGCCGGGGACTGCTGGACGCCAGGGTCGGCCAGGGCTCGTTCGTGTCGCATGGGCCTGCCGATGATGGGCGGGTTGCAGATCTCAGTATGAATATTCCGCCGCCGCCGCCCGGCGGCAAGCTGGAATACATGCTGCGCCAAGGTATGAACGATGTGCTGGCGCGCGCCGATGTCGATACCTTGATGACTTATCACTGGGGGGCAGGCAGCCTGGCCGACCGCGAGGCGGCGGCGGCCTGGGTGGGCAGCGAGCTAGGCCAGGTGGATCCGGCGCGCATTGCGGTCGTGCCGGGGGCGCAAGTGGCCCTGGCGGGCCTGGTGCTGGCGCACAGCGCGCCGGGCGACGCCGTGGCTGCCGAGGTCTTGTGCTACCCCGGGCTGATGCAGGCCGTGCGCCAGAGCGGCCGGCGCATGGTCGCCGTGGCCGTGGACGGCGCGGGCATGCTGCCCGATGAATTGGAGCGCGTGTGCCGGACGCAGCAAGTGCGCGTGCTGTATCTGAACCCGACGATTCAGAACCCGACGGCGCTGACCATGCCGTTGGCCCGCCGCCAGGAACTGCTGGCGGTGGCGCGCGCCCATCGCGTGCATGTCATCGAGGATGACCCCTACAGTTTTCTGGCGCCGGACGGGCCGCCGGCGCTGGCGCGTATCGCGCCGGACATCGTGAGCTATGTCGCGACCTTATCGAAATCGTTGACACCGGGTTTGCGCACGGCGTTTGTCATTTTGCCCGACGCGGCAGCGCAAGATGGTTTCGCGTTGGCCATGCGGGCCTTGACGCTGATGGGGGCGCCGCTGATGGGTGCCCTGGCGACGCAGTGGATACGCAGCGGGATGGCGGCGGAGTTTCGCGACGCCGTCGCTGGCGAGGCGCATATACGCTACGACATGGCGCAAGCCGTGCTGCCTTTTGCGCACCGTGAGGGGCCGCACGGTTTTCATATCTGGCAAGCCGTGCCCGCGCAATGGAGCCTGAACGGCTTGCTGACGGCTGCCAGCGCTCATGGCCTGGGCATTTGCACTTCTGAGTTTTTCACGGTGGATGGCATGGCGCCCAAGGCCATCCGTATTTCCCTGGGAGCCGTGCCAGACCGGCGCCGCCTGGAGCGGGCCTTGCGTGTGTTGGCCGAGCTGCTGGCGCAGCAGCGCCCGGCGCTGCCGGCGGTCGTGGTTTAGTCGGCCAGCACAGGCTGCCCATGGCGGCAGCCTGGACGCCTTGAGGCTCGGCGGGCGACAGGCGCCCCAAGGGTTCCAAGCGCACTAAGAACACCAAGCGCACTAATGATCGCTGGGGGGATCACAGCGGCGCGGGCTGCTGGCTTGCAATCAGGCGGCGCGCAGCAGCGCCATGGGCGGCGTATTCAGAATGCGCCGTGTGCCAGCCAGGCCCAGCAAAGTAATCACCAGGGCGGCCAATAAGGCGGTGCAGACCAGTTGCGTCCAGGGCAGCGGGACATGGGCCATGCGGAAGACGGCCTGCCCCAGCCAGCTGCCTGCGCCGGCGGCGCCCAGGGTGGCTGTCAGGGCGGCAATCAGCCCGAGCACCAGGAATTCGCACAAGGCCGCCAGACGCAACTGGCGGCGCTGGGCGCCCAGGGTGCGCAGCAGCGCGGCTTCATGGCGGCGTTGCTGGGCGCTGGCCGCCAGCGCAGCGGCCAGTACCAGGGCGCCAGCCAGCAGGCTGAAGGAAAGCACCCAGCCCACGGCGCTGCTGACGCGTTCGATGATGCTGCGCACGCGTTCCAGCAGGTCATTGACGTCCAGCATGCTGACGTTGGGGAATTGCCTCGCCATGTCCGCCAGGTGGGTGTTCTGCGCAGGCGGCAGGTAATAGCTGGCGATCCAGGTATGAGGCATGCCGGCAGCGTGGCTGGGGTCGAGCAGCAGGAAGAAATTGACGCGGAATGAGCTCCAATCGACTTCGCGCACGCTGTCGATGGTGGCCGTCACACTGCGGCCTCCGCTTTCCAGGGTCAGGCTGTCGCCCAGCTTCAGGCCAAAGCGTTCCATCCAGCCTTTTTCGACCGACAGGCCGGCGGCGGTGGCGCCGGGCGCCAGCCAGGATCCGGCCACCAGCCGATTGGCCGAAGGCAGCGTGGCGCTCCAGGAAAAACGCAGTTGCTCGGCGGCGCGTTCACGCATTTCAGGGGTCTGGTAAAAGCGCTCTGCCGGTTCGCCGTTGACGGCCGTCAGTTTGCCCACGGCCAGCGGCAGCATGGCGATATGGCTGGCATCGACCTGCGCCAGGGCGGCGCGGTAATCGGGGACTTGCTCTTCCAGGATATTCAGGGCAAACCAGTTCGGGGTTTCCTCAGGGAGTTCCGCCCGCCATTCCTGCAGGAGCGCCGGGGCGGTGACAGCCAGAATCAGCAGCGCGCACAGGCCCAGGCTCAAGGCGACTGCCTGGATGGCGCTGGTGAAGCGGCGGCGGGCCAGGGAGGCCAGCCCCAGGCGCAAGGCCGGATGGATACCGGCGGCCAGCCGCCGGGCCAGCCAGAGGGCCAGCAGCGCCAGCAACGCCGCCGCCAGGGCCACGACCGCCAGGCTGGCCGCCAGAATCAGTGCGAGCCTGGCACTGCCCGCCTGCATCCAGATCAGGCCCAGCGCAGTGACCAGCGGCAGCAGGTAGAACAGGTCGAAACGGCGCACGCGTGGCGTGACACTGCGGCGGAACACGGCGGCGGGCGGAACCTCTGCCAGCCGCGCCAGCGGCGGCAGGGCGAAACCCGCCAGAATGGCCAGGCCCATGGCGGCGGCAGCCAGCGAGGGCAGCACCGGTTGCAGGGTGGGCAAGGCGCCGCTGAACAATTGGCCTGCCGCTTGCCAGGCCAGCAGGGATAAGCCTTGCGTCAGGGCAATGCCCAGCAGCGCGGCGGGCAAGGCCAAGGCCGCCAGCGTGCCGGCCAGGAGTTTCAGGACATCGGCGCGCGGGGTGCCCAGCGCGCGCAGCAGGGCCACTTCATCAGTTTTGCGCTGGGCATAGCGCTGCGCGGCCAGGGCGATGGCCACACCGGCCAGCAAGGCCGCCAGCAGCGCGCACAGGCGCAGAAAGGCATTGGCGCGCTCGAAGGCCGCGCCCAGATTTTGCTGCGCGTCTTCCAGTTCGATCAGCTTGGCGTTGTCCGGCAAGGCCTGCGCGCCCGCCCAGGCTTTCCAGTCCTGGACGGCATCCGGGGCGCCAGCCAGCAGCAGGCTGTAGCGCGCGCGGCTGCCCGGCCCCAGCAGGCCGGCGCCTTCGATATCAGCCAGCGGGGCCAGGGCGGCGGGCGCCATCGCGAAAACGTTGCCGCCGTCGGGCTGGCGCAGCAGTTCACCCGCGACGCGCAGCGTGGTGTCGCCGATTTGCACGCTGGCGCCTACGGCTACGTCCAGCGCGGCCAGGGCGCGGGCATCCAGGTAGATTTCGCCCGGCTGGGGGGCAGCGGCGCTGCGGCTGCTGCCATCGGCATGGCGCAGCGTGATCTCGCCGCGCAACGGCCAGTCCGGCGAGACGGCCGCCAGGTTCAGCAACTGGGCCTGCTCCCGGGTGAAGGCCATGCTGGGAAAACGGATGGTTTGCGCCGTGGCCAGCCCCAGGGTGCGGGCCTGCTTTTCATAGTCCGCCGGAATGGGGCTGGGCGCATTGATGCCGCTGTCACCGCCCAGCAGTTCGGCCGAACCCGCGGTAATACTGTGTTCGACGCGCAGCGCCAGCGTGGCAACCACGCCCAGCGCAACGATGGACAACACCAGCGCCAGCGCCAGGGTGCGCAGTTCCGTGAGACGCCATTCGCGCCGGACGGTGCGTAAAGCCAGGGGGAGGATATTCATGGATGTCGGTGGGCGGCGGGAAAGGGCGGAACCAGGGCGGTGTTCATGTGTCCAGGCGGCCTGCAGTGATATGCAGCGACTGCTGGCAGCGTTGCGCCAGCGTCAGATCGTGCGTGACCAGCACCAGTGTCGTGCCATGTTCCTGGTTGAGACGGAACAGCAGATCGCTCACAGTACTGCCGGTGCGGGCATCCAGGTTACCAGTGGGTTCATCAGCAAACAGAATGCGGGGTTCATTGACGAAGGCGCGGGCGATGGCAACGCGTTGCTGTTCTCCGCCGGACAGTTGCGCCGGGTAATGGCTGCGGCGGTGCGACAGGCCGACAGCGTCGAGCGCGGCCTGGGCCCGTTCACGGGCGCGGGGCGCGCCCTCCAGTTCTAGCGGCAGCATGACGTTTTCTTCGGCGCTGAGGGCAGGCAATAGGTGGAAGGATTGAAAAACAAAGCCGACCAGGCGCCGGCGCAGTCCGGCGCGCGCTTCTTCATCCAGGGTTTCCAGGGCATGGCCATCGAGGCGTATGCTGCCGCTGCTGGGAACATCCAGCCCTGCCAGCAGTCCCAGCAAGGTCGTCTTGCCGGAACCGGAAGCGCCGATGATTGCCGCGCTTTCGCCGGCGCGGATGCGCAGGGAGATATCCTCCAGGATATCCAGTCTGCCAGCGGGGCCTGCTACTGACTTGCTAACATGCAGGCTTTCCAAAAGTACCTGTACCTGGGATGAACCGCTCATGCGTCGTTTCCTTTGCTTGCTGTGCCTGTGGGTTGCCGCGCCATTTGCGCAGGCGGCCGATCCCGTCATTCTGGTGCTGGGGGACTCTCTATCCGCCGCACATAATATTCCGTCGGATCAGGGCTGGGTGAATCTGCTGGCGCAGCGGCTGGCCACCGAGGCGCCGACCTGGAAGGTCGTCAACGCCAGTGTCAGCGGAGCGACCAGCGCCAACGGCAAGGCCGCCTTGCCCGCTTTGCTGGAAGAGTACCGCCCGGAGATCCTGGTGCTGGAACTGGGCGCCAATGATGGCCTGCGCGGCCAGCCCCTGGCCGTGCTGGAAGATAATCTGGCCGACATGATAGAAGATGCGCGCGATGCCGGGGCCGAAGTTTTGCTGGCCGGCATTGAATTGCCCGTCAATTATGGGCCGCGTTACAGAGACGGCTTGCGCCAGTTGTACGCCGGGCTGGCGCAGCGTTACCAGACCGGGCTGGTGCCGTTCTTGCTGGAAGGGGTGGCGCTGGAGCCTGCTTTGATGCAAAGCGACGGCTTGCATCCGGTGGCAGCGGCACAGCCGCGCATTCTGGAAAATGTCTGGCCGGCGTTGCGCGAGCTGCTGCCCTAAGGCCGGGCTGATTCGGACAGATCCGGACAGATCCGGGCTGATGCCGGGCAGGGCAGCCCGGCATCAGGCGGGGCGGCTGCCATTTTCAGGCAGCTACCCGCAGGCCATTACTCGCAGCTCATTGCTTGCAGCTCATTACCCGCAGACCACTACCCGCAGGCAGCTTGTCTCAAACAATCGCTGCGGCGCGGCGGCGCCGCATCCAGGCGAGGGCGGCGAGCAGGCCCAGGCCCATGGCGCCGCCGCCGCTGCTGCTGTCGTCATCGCCGCCAGGCTCGGGCGTGCCGGATTCTTCGCCGCCGGTGTCATCCTGCTTGGACAATGCCATATCAATCACGACCGGATCGTGATCGGATGAGCTGTAGGGGTCGGCGGCATAGAACGATTCCTGTTGCTGCGCGCTTTTGTACTGCAAGGAGTATTGCAGGGCTGGCGGCTCATCGGCATTGATATGCCAGACTTGCGCTTTCAAGGTCTTGGCCGCCAGGGCGGGGTCGGCCAGTGCGTGGTCCAGATAGCCTGACATGCCATTGAACACATAGCTGTATTCGGCGCCCGCGCCGTCGCGGGCCAGCAGATCGGCGTAACCGGCGTTGGCGAGCGCGGCGATGGGGTCTTCCTTGGCGTAGCTGTTCAGGTCACCGATAATCAGGCGGCCCGCCGTTTCGACGCCCGTCGGACTGGCGGCGAGCCAGTTGTTCAGGGCCTGGGCGGCTTTGATCCGGGTCGGATTCCAGCAGCTTTGGCCATCGTTCTGGTCGGCATCGCCCTCCGCGGCCTTGTCACAACCCTTGGATTTGAAATGGTTCACCGCGACCGTGACCGGCAAGCCGCCGCGTACCGATTCGAAGGTCTGGGCCAGCGGCATGCGGTTCTTGTTGTCGATGTCCAGCGTGGCAACCTTGCCGGTTTCGCGGACGCTGTCATTGCGGTACATCATCGCGACAGTGATCTCGTCGGACCCCAGGCGCTCGCTGGCGGGCTGGATATAGCTCCAGTTGCTGCCCATGCGGCGCGTCAGCTGATGGATGGCGCTGTTGGCGTCATAGCCGTTGTTCTCGATTTCCATCAGGCCGATGATGTCGGCATCGAGCTGCTTGAGCGCCGCAACGATTTTGTCTTCCTGGCGTTGCAGTTCGGCTGCGCTTTTCGCGCCGCGAGACGTGGGGAAACCGCCGCCCTTGCCGTCGCCGTTGAAGTAGTTCAGCACATTGAAAGAGGCCACGCGGACATCGGTGCCGCTGGCGCGGACCGGGGCATCCGGGCGCGGGTTGCCCGCAGGGTCGAAGCCAGGGGCGGCCGCGCCGGGCAGCGGTTGAATGCGCCAGGCACTGTAGCGGTTTTCCACCACCCCGCGCACCGGCGTGGTCGTGGTATAGCCGCGGCGCAGGGTGTTGGCTGCTGATAGCTCCGGCGCCGGATAGGGGACTGAGGCAGGGTTCTGATGGTTGTAGCCGTCATCCAGGATGATGCTGTTGCGTGTGTTGGCGGCCAGCAGTGCCTGGGCGGCCTGACCGGGGGCAACGGCATGCGTGGGGGTCTGCAACAGGCCATTGCCCAGCAGAATGCTGCCATAGCGGCCTAGCTCATAGACATTATTGACGGTCAGGCCGGGCGCCAGCTCGACCAGCATGCCGGCATACTGGGCATGGTCGCTGCCTTCAGGCAGGGGCAGGGCCAGCGGTTCGGCCTGCACGGACAGGCCAGAGGCACAGACGGCGACATCGCTGGCCAGGGTCAGCTGGGTCTGGTTGTATTTCTCTTCCACTTTGCCCACCAGGTGCACGCGCTGGCCGGCCGTGGCCGTCTTCCCTGGGGCATAGACGAACAGCCCCTCGGACACGCCGGGACGGCGCAGCCGTTCGGCATCGGCAGTCTGAACAAAGAAGCCGGAAAAACCGTTGGTGTAGGTATAGCTTGCCGTGACGATGGCTTCCACATGGACGTTTTCCAGGGAGGCGCCGTCGGCGCGGCCTTGCAGATCCGCGATGGCGGTGGCGGGGGCGCCGCAGCGGGCCTCTACCGTGCCGCCGATGGCCAGGCCGGGG
The DNA here is from genome assembly GCF_052103615.1 of Kerstersia sp. NCBI lineage: Bacteria > Pseudomonadati > Pseudomonadota > Betaproteobacteria > Burkholderiales > Alcaligenaceae > Kerstersia > Kerstersia sp. The sequence continues at coordinate 22,152 of NZ_JBQEKA010000009.1, forward strand.
TGGGCGCCCAGGCCGTCGAAACTATCGACCGGAAAGGCATCCCATTGCTGATCGACATCGAAGGGCGTATCCGCCGCGTCATCACCGGTCTGAATGGCAGCCTTGCGGCGCAAGGTATTGTCTTTGGTCGAAGCGCCGCTGGCGCCTACCCAGGCTTCCGAGGGGCGGAAACCGACCTGGCCGATGCGGTCAACAATGGCGCCTTGACGGCTTAGTGTCACGGCATCGTCGCCGTTGTAGTTCAGGCCGGCAAGCAGGTTGATGCGGCTGCCCAGGGCATCGGCCATATGCGAATGGGCGATGACGTAGGTGGCGCCGGGGGCCAGGCTGCCCGAGGGCTTGAAGGTGGATGACACCGTCTTGGCCCCGTTGGCATACACATGGACTTCATACTGGGCCAGGTCCACAGCGCTGCTGCCGGTGTTGTACAACTCCAGCGCCTTGTTATTGGATGTGCCTTCGACATATTCGCTGAAGATCACATCAGCGGAGACGGGCGCGGCCATAAAAGCGGTCAGCAGGGCGGCATGGCAAGGGGCAAGACGTCTGTGGCGGGTCATGATGGCGGGTTCCATGGCATTCGGGGAACCCGCAAAGTAAACGCCATGGGTGACAAGGACGTTAAATCGCGTCAGCATGGGGCCGCCGCATGGCGTTAACATGCAGGCATGTATCCCGGGCAGCGGGCGCCGCGCCTGGAAATCCACCGCCTGGCTGCCGCCTGGCCCTTATCTGGAATGCGTTGATTATGCTGACTTTTTTGCTTTATCTGGTGCTGGGGGTATTTTCCGGCGTGCTGGCGGGACTGTTCGGTATCGGCGGCGGCCTGATTATCGTCCCGGTGCTGGTGTATAGCTTTACGGCCCAGGGGCTGGATCCCAACGTCCTGACCCATATGGCGGTAGGCACATCGCTGGCCACCATTGTGTTTACGTCCATCAACTCCATTGCCGGGCACCAGAAGCGCGGCGCGATCAATTGGTATCTGGTGCGCTGGATGACAGTGGGTTTGCTGGTGGGGGCAATTTTGGGCGGGCGTGTGGCATCGCTGCTGCCAGGGGCCGATTTGCAATTGGTCATCGGGGTGTTTGCGATCTGCATGTCGGTTCAGTTGTATTTTGGCCTGGGGACCAAAAATGCCGCTGGCGAACCTTTTCGACAGCCCAGCAAGTTGTGGTTGGGGCTTAGCGGTACGGTGGTGGGGTGCGCATCCGCACTTTTCGGTATCGGCGGAGGTTCTTTGACCGTACCGCTCTTGTCATGGCGTCGTTTGCCCATGCAGAAGGCCGTCGGCACGTCGGCAGCCTGCGGCATGCCCATCGCCATTTTCGGCGCCTTGTCCTTCATTTATTTCGGCTGGGGCGAAGCCAACCGGCCGCCGCATAGTTTCGGTTTCATTTATCTGCCCGCGTTGGTCGGCATTGCCGTGACCAGCATGTTCTCCGCCGGTATCGGGGTGAAGCTGGCGCACAAGCTGTCGCCCGTCATGCTGAAAAAACTGTTTGCCGTGCTGTTGCTGTGCGTGGGCTTGAACTTCATCCTGTAAATCAGTGAATGGAACACGGGCAGAATCAGGGAGCAGCAGCCATGCAGCAGGAACCGTCTCTTCATCACGACGCCATTGACGCGGCAGGGCTTCGGCCGCGGCGCTCGGTGCTGTATATCTCCGGCGCCAACGAGCGGGCGCTGGAAAAGGCCCGCTCGTTGGCGGCGGATACCTTGATCTTCGATCTGGAAGACGCGGTCGCGCCGGAGACCAAGGCCATGGCGCGCCAACGCATAGGCGCCGCGCTGGCCCAGCCGCAGGGCTATGGCTACCGTGAACGCATCGTGCGCATCAATGCCTTGGCGACCCCTTGGGGGCAAGACGACCTGGCATGGCTGGCGGGGCAGGATATCGACGGCATGCTGTTGCCCAAAGTGGAAAGTGCCGCTGCCGTGCAGCAGGCGCGCCGGGCGATGCAGGCAGCAGGCTGCCGGGCGGATTTGCCGCTATGGGCCATGCTGGAAACCCCGCTGGGGATACTGCGCGCCGACGCCATTGCGGAACAGGGCGTGGCCGCGCTGGTGGCCGGGACATCGGATCTGGCCAAGGCGCTGGATGCGCAGCCAGGCACGGACCGTCAGCCTTTGCTCTTTGCCTTGTCGCAAATCGTGCTGGCAGCGCGGGCCTGGGGTTGCGCGGCGCTGGATGGGGTGCATGGCGATCTGGAAGATGACGACGGGCTGGCGCACGTATGCCGCCAGGGGCGGGCGCTGGGCTTTGACGGCAAAACACTGATTCATCCCCGGCAGCTGGCGGCTGCCAATGCCGCGTTCAGCCCCTCTGGCGCGGATGTGGCGGCGGCACGTAAACGCGTGGCGGCCTGGGCCCAGGCGCAGGCACAGGGCCTGGGCGTGGTGGTGGTGGATGGCGTGCTCGTAGAGCGTTTGCATGTGGATGCCGCGGAAGGGCTGCTGGCACGCGCCGAGCAGATCGCGGAGCGCGAGCGCGGCTGAGAACGCCCAGACAGGATACGCACGGACAGGAAGCACACGGTCAGGAAGCGCCCAGCCATACAAAATCCCCGCCAGGCCTAGCACCTGGCGGGGATTTTTGTCAGGGCGTCACTTAGTGAGTAGCGACGCGCTCGACACGGATGGTAGCGGGATGGCTGCGCAGCAGCTCCAGCACATCGTCGCCCACCGGGCCGTCAACGTCGGTAACGACATAGCCCAGCTGGCCCTTGGTTTGCAGCGTCTGGCTGACGATGTTCAAGCCCTTTTCCGCCAGCGCATTGTTGAGCGCGCTGATGGCGCCCGGCGCATTGCGGTGGATATGCAGAACACGCGTTTCGCCATTGGCTTCCAGATAGGGCAGCTCAGGGAAGTTCACGGCGCCCTTGGTGGTGCCGCTCAGCCAGTAACGCACCAGCTTTTCTGCCACTTCGCGGCCGATGTTTTCCTGGGATTCCTGGGTGCTGCCGCCGATATGGGGCGTCAGGATCACGTTGGGCAGGCCAACCAGCGGGCTTTGCAGCGGCTCGTTCGGGCCCTTGGGTTCCGTGGGGAACACGTCCAGGGCGGCGCCGGCAATATGGCCGCTCACGATGGCATCGCGCAGCGCGCCGATATCCACCACCGTGCCGCGCGAGGCGTTGATGATGATGGCGCCCTTCTTGGCGCGCGCCAGGCGTTCGGCATTGATGATGTTGGCCGTGTGCGAACCGCCAGGAACGTGCAGGGTCACGACATCAGCTTCTTCCATCAGCTGATCCAGCGACAGGGCGGCGCGGGCGTTGCCCAGCGGCAGCTTGGCTTCGATGTCATGGTAAATGACGCGCATGCCCAGGCTTTCGGCCAGCGTGCTGACCTGCGAACCGATGTTGCCGTAACCGACGATACCCAGCGTCTTGCCGCGGGCTTCGAAGGCGCCGGTCGCGGTCTTGTCCCAATGGCCGCCATGCACGCGCTCATTCTTTTCGGGAATGCGGCGCAGCAGCAGGATGGCCTCAGCCAGTACCATCTCGGCGACCGAGCGGGTGTTGGAGAAGGGCGCGTTGAAGACCGGAATGCCGCGCTGGGCTGCCACATCCAGGGCGACCTGGTTGGTGCCGATGCAGAAACAGCCGATCACGCGGATGTTGGGGAACTCGTTGAGCAGGCCTGCATCGAGGTTGGTGCGGGAACGAATGCCGACGACGTCGGCAGTCTTCAGGGCCGCACGCAGTTCATCGGGCGGAAGCGCGATGGCATGCGAAACGATGTTGGTCAGGCCGGCCTGCTTGAACACTTCGCGGGCGCTGGGATGGATGTTTTCGAAGAGAACGATATTTGCCATGACAGACAAGAGCCTAATTGAGGAAGTGGCGGCGCGTCGGCTGGGCGCGTCGGGAAGCGATCCATTGTAATCGCTTTGCCGGGCGCATAAGGGCTTCCCCTGATGCTGGTAGGGGCTGGCGGGGGCGGGTTTGTTACCGGACGCCTTGTTGCAACAGGGGCACGAGGGGGTTGCCAGGCGGCGCGCGGTGTTGTTTTCCTGTCGGCTCAGGTGTTGACGAGGGTGCGGTCGGGCGGAAATACGAGCGAGAAAGTGCTGCCTTGGCCAGGTTTGCTTTCAATGCGGAGTTCGGCATCGTGCCGCATGGCGATATGTTTGGTGATCGCCAGCCCCAGGCCGGTGCCGCCGACGGCGCGCGAGCGGCCGCGGTCCACGCGGTAAAAGCGTTCGGTCAGGCGCGGGATATGGGCGGCGGCGATGCCGATGCCGGAATCCCGGACACTGTACTGGGCGCCGCCGTCGGGCAGGCGGTGCCAGGAGACATGGATGCTGCCGTGATCCGGGGTGTAGCGCACCGCATTGGTCAGGAGATTGCTGAAAGCCGAACTGAGCTCGGTTTCAGCGCCCAGCAGCGCCAGGTTCTCGTCAATCTGCCATGAAAAGGCGTGGCGGCCTGCGGACAGCCCTTCGGCCTGCAGGCGGGCGGCGTCGATCAAGTCGGTGGCCGAGACTTCCTGCGGGTCGGCAGAGGGCGAGGATTCCAGCGTGGACAGAGTCAGCAGGTCGGCCACGATGGTTTGCATGCGCTGGGCCTGCTCGTGCATCAGGGACAGGTAGTAATCCCGCTGCTCGGGCGTGATGGCGTCGGCGGGCAGATCCTGCAATGTTTCCAGAAAACCGCTCAGTACGGTCAGGGGGGTGCGCAACTCATGCGAAACGTTGGCCACGAAGTCGCGCCGCGTGGTTTCGAGCTTTTCGATCTGCGTGACGTCACGCGTGATCAGCAGGCGCTGATCGCTGGCATAAGCGGCCAGCTGCATCATCATCAGACGTTCCTGGCCTTCACGCGCCAGGCGCACCAGAATCGGTTCCGGCCATTCTTCCTGTTGTGCGTAGGCAACGAATTCAGGTTCGCGCAGCAAATTGAGCAGGTATTGGCCCTGGTCGGCGGGCAGCCTCAGGCCCAGGTGGCGGCGCGCCATGCGGTTGCACCATTCGATGTGCAGGCTTTCATTGAGGGTGACGGCGCCGTCGGGCAGGGCTTGCGCAGCGGCAATCATGCCTTGCAGCATGCGCTGGTTTTCCTCGAACTCACGAATGCGGCGGCGCTGGTAGCGGTACAGCATGGCCGCGCTTTCGTCGAGCACGCCCAGGGCGTAGGGCGGCGCGCTTTCCGGGGTTTTGAGCCATTGCGAAAAACGCTGGATCTGGCGCGCCAGGCGGAACGTCTGCAAACCGGCGCCGCAGGCGAACACCAGCATGCCGCTGTTGCCGCCCAGGCGCCAATGCACCAGTGCAGCGACCGCAGCCCAGGCAAGCAGGGTGGCAAGCGTGCGTATCCAGATCATAGTGGCGTCCATTGTCGCACTGCCGCCGCGCCATGGCGCGGCGGCAGTGCGTTTGCCGGCTCAGGCCCGGCTTTTAGTGGCTGGTGATCTGATTGGTGAAGCGGTAGCCGCTGCCGCGCACGGTTTCCACGTGGGCGTCGTGGCTGGAAGGCTCAAGCGCTTTGCGCAGGCGGCGGATATGCACATCCACCGTACGCTCTTCGACGAACACGTGATCGCCCCAAACCTGGTCGAGCAGCTGGGCGCGGGAAAAAACGCGCTCGGGGTGGGTCATGAAAAAGTGCAGCAGGCGGAATTCCGTGGGGCCGATGTGCAGCGCCTTGCCGTTGCCGGTCAGGCGGTGGGTCACAGGGTCCAGGCGCAGGCCGGCGACGTCGATGACGTCATCGGTGAGCTGGGGCGCGCGGCGGCGCAAGACCGCCTTGATGCGCGCCATGAGCTCCTTGGGCGAGAAGGGCTTGGTGATGTAGTCGTCGGCGCCCGCTTCCAGGCCATCCACCTTGTCCTGCTCGGAGCCTTTGGCGGTCAGCATGATGATGGGGACGCTGCGGGTGCGTTCGTCGGCACGCAGGGCACGCGCCATGCTCAGGCCGGACGCGCCGGGCAGCATCCAGTCGAGCAGAATCAGGTCGGGCAGCTCGGCGCGGATCAGGGTATGCGCTTGTTCAACATTGAACGCGCGCAGCACCTTGTGTCCGGCAAAGGACAGATTGACGGCGATAAGCTCCTGGATGGCAGGTTCATCTTCAACCACGAGAATAGTGCTGGACATGGCAATCAGGCAGTAAGGAAAAGGCGCCGTATGGCGGGGACATTGCCATAATATGGCGGCAATGTTTCAGGTCTGTGACTGCGCGCGGGATCCGCCAGGCGATGTTGCGCTGGTCTGTCCGCCCGCGCCGCCGGAGCACGCATCCGCCGCGCACACTCAGTGCGCGCCCTTGGTGCACATCCTTGGTCCGTCTCTCAAGCATGCCTCCTCAGTGTGTATCCCTCATGCGCCGGGAAGCGAAAATCGTCGCCAGCGGGCGCGAATTGCGTCATGCAAATACTTCCTGCCGTCATGGAATCGGCTACGATATCGGCATGAGCGAAAAACAGATTTCCCCCGCCCCAACGGACGCTGGCACGGCCCCCGGCGCCGTGGATCCGACCACGCACTTCGGCTTCGAGACCGTCGCCGAGCATGACAAGGCGCGCCGGGTCGCCGGTGTGTTCCATTCGGTAGCCAAGCGCTATGACGTCATGAATGACATGATGTCCGGGGGCCTGCACCGTGTCTGGAAGATCTTCACGGTTGGCCGCGCCGCGATCCGTCCCGGCATGAAAGTGCTGGATATCGCGGGCGGCACCGGGGATCTGGCCCGCGCTTTTGCGCGCCGCGCCGGCCCGCAGGGCGAAGTCTGGCTGACGGATATCAATGACTCCATGCTGTCGGTCGGCCGCGACCGCATGATGGATAGCGGCCTGGTGCTGCCTGTCGCCGTCTGCGACGCCGAGAAACTGCCGTTCCCCGATGCTTACTTTGATCGTGTCAGCGTGGCCTTCGGCCTGCGCAACATGACGCACAAGGATGCCGCGCTGGCCGAAATGCGTCGCGTGCTCAAGCCGGGCGGCAAGCTGCTGGTGCTGGAATTTTCGCGCATTGCCAAGCCGCTGGAACCGGCCTATGACTGGTATTCCTTCAATGTGCTGCCGCGCCTGGGCAAGGTGATTGCCAAGGACGAGGAAAGCTACCGCTATCTGGCGGAATCCATCCGCATGCACCCGGACCAGGAAACCCTGGCGCAGATGATGCGTGACGTGGGCCTGTCGCGGGTGCGCTATTTCAATCTGACCGCCGGCATTGCAGCGCTGCACGAAGGCGTGCGCCTGGAAGATTGAGCGCTGGCGCCTGTGCGCGCCTGCCGCCAGTTCCGGCTTGGCTGTAACGCAGTAACACGAGTTTTTCCGCCCTGTCTTGCCGGGCCGCCCGGCTTCGCTTACGCTGGGCCTTCAGGGCGGCACCGTCTGGTGCCTGAAGCCGGGCAGGGTGTTGTGAATTGGCCCGCTGATTACAGCTCTGGCAAAAATATTAAGCTTCTAGTAAGCTTTGTCCATGTCCCCCAGCAAACGGGGGGTGGAACCGTTGTTGGCAGATGCAGCCCGCGCTTGCATCACAGTATCCGCAACCGGCCCAGCAGGGTTCCGCCATATCGCTCGCAGGCGCGTGCGCCCATTCTGGGCCATGCTGGCCAGACGCAGCGTGGGGGTGTTCTACAGTCGGCCGCACTAGGTGCGGCGGGCCAATACGGGGAAATTGTCCATGTCTCGACGTTTTACGAAATTCTGTGCTGCTGCAGTCATCGCCCTGACCGGCGTTGCCATGCTGGGCACGTCCTTTGACGCCGACGCACGCCGCATGGGTGGCGGCGGCAGCTTTGGCCGTCAGTCCAGCAATGTCATGCAGCAACGCCAGGCGGTCACGCCGCCGGCAGCCAATACCGGCGCCAATACGGCGCGTTCGGCTGCGGCTCCGGCCGCGGCGGGCGCTGCCGCAGGCGCGGCCACGCGCAGCGGCATGTCGCGCTTCCTGGGCCCGATCGCCGGCATTGCCGCCGGTTTGGGTCTGGCAGCCCTGCTGTCCAGCATGGGCCTGTCCGGCGCCCTGCTTGAATTCCTCTCCAGCGCGCTGTTGATCGGCGTGGTCGTGTTCGCCATTATGTTCATCGTGCGCCGTCTGCGCGGCGCGGGTGCTGGTGCCGGTGCGCGTCCCGCCATGCAGGGCGCGGGTGCCGGTGGCCGGGGCAATCAACAGGCAGCCCCGATGTGGCGTGAATCCGCGCAACCGGCAGCGGCGCCTGCCGCGGCTCCTGTGGCCGCTGCTGCGTCCAGCGTTGCGCCCGCCGCGGCGGCAGCGCCGGTGGATCCCAGCTGGTTCATTCCGGCGGATTTCGATACGCATGCCTTCCTGCAGAACGCCAAGGCTCAGTTTGTCGCGATTCAGAAGCTTTGGGACAGCGGCGATGTCGAGTCCCTGCGCGAATATCTGACGGACGACCTGCTGGCGGAGCTGCGTTCGCAGATTACGGCCAACGCCGGCGGCGTGACCACGGTGGTGCTACTCAATGCCGAGCTGCTGGGCGTGGAACAAGTGTCTGGCGGCCACCTGGCCAGCGTGCGCTTCTCGGGCATGCTGCGTGAGGAAGCCGGCGCCGAAGCGTTCCGTTTTGAAGAGGTCTGGAACCTGTTCAAGAGCGAAGAGGGCGGCTGGATGCTGGCAGGCATTCAGCAAATGAACGTCGCCCAGTAATTGTCTGTCGGCCGTCTTGCCTCCTGCCGCCAGGCAGGGCGGGCAGGGCGTGAGCTGCCGGGATCAGACCACCCGCTTTGATAGGCGTGTGGCGCGATGCTTCTCAAGCCCTGGCGGGGAGTTTCCCCGCCAGGGCTTTTTGCTGCGCTGTCATGGGCTGACGCAGGTCTGCGGCGCGGGTCTGCTGGTTCCGGCATGTGCAGGATGGCCAAAGCCGTTAAACTGCTTGCTGTAATCAAGACCCTCACGACTCATTCGGGCGGCAAGCCCAGGATTGCCTTCATGTTGCCAGCATTCTTGCCTCATCCTGTCGAACTGGCTGTCAGGGCGTTCAACGCGCTGACAGCGCAGGAACCCTGGGCCCGAGAAAAATTGGCGCGCCACAGCGGCAAACGGATCACCCTGGTTGCAGGGGGAATGCGCGCCGTGTTTCTGGTGGCGCCAGATGCCTGCCTGGAGTTTCTCGAAGATGAGGATGGCGCTGCGTCCGAGGTCATCCTGACCTTACCGCTGGAACGGCTGGCGCTGCCGCGTCCTGGCGTGAGCCAGCCGCCGCTGGCGGAAATCATGCATATATCAGGCGAAGCCGGCCTGGCGCAGACCTTGGCCGAACTGGCGCGCGGCCTGCGCTGGGATGCGGAGGATGCGCTGTCCCGCTGGATCGGTGACGTGCCTGCGGTGCGCCTGGTCGCGGGTGCCCGCCAGTTGCGGCGCGGCCTGCGTGATTTCATGCAGCGTCTGGCAGGCAATACGGCCGAGTATCTGTCCGAGGAAACCGGGACGGTGCTGGGCGCTTCGCAATGGCGGCAGTGGCAGCTGGACCGCATGCAGGTGGAGCAGCAGATCGACGGCGCCGCCGCCCGGGCGGATGCCCTGCTGCGCCGTTTGGCCCGCCTGGAATCTAGCGCTGGCCGGAGGGGCAGTCTGTGAATTCGATGTTTCGCCTCTGGCGTATTCTGTTTGTTTGCCTGCGTTACCGCCTGGATGAAATCGTGCTGTCCGGCCTGCAATTCCGCTGGGCGCGCATTGCCTTGCGCTGCGTGCGTTTCGGGCGTCCGCCGAGCCAGCCCAGGGCGGTGCGCCTGCGCTTGGCGCTGGAGGCGCTGGGGCCGATTTTCGTCAAGTTCGGGCAAGTGCTTTCGACCCGGCGGGATCTGATCGCCCCCGACTTCGCCGAAGAATTGGCGCGTTTGCAGGATAAAGTGCCGCCTTTCCCGTCCGAATTGGCGGTGGCGTCCATAGAAAAAGCGCTGGGAGCGCCGCCGACGCAGCTGTTCGCGGAATTTGAAATGACGCCGGTGGCGTCGGCCTCGGTGGCACAGGTGCACTTTGCCGTCCTGCACAATGGCAGGGAAGTGGCAGTGAAAGTGTTGCGTCCGGGCATGCGTAAAATCATCGACCAGGATCTGGGCCTGATGCGCCGCCTGGCTACCCTGCTGGAACGCGTCTCGGGGGATGCGCGCCGCCTGAAGGCGCGTGAGGTGGTGGGCGAGTTCGATAAATACCTGCATGACGAACTGGATCTGCTGCGCGAGGCGTCCAATTGCAGCCAGTTGCGCCGTAATTTCTCGGTCGATAGCGTGCGGGCCAGCCAGTTGATCGTGCCGGAAGTCTTCTGGGACTACACCTCGTCCACCGTGTTCACGATGGAACGGATGCGCGGTATCCAGGTGAGCAAGGTCGAAGCCTTGCGGGCGGCGGGCGTGGATTTGCCGACGCTGGCGCGTACCGGCGTGGAAATCTTTTTTGCCCAGGTCTTTGATGACGGCTTTTTCCATGCCGACATGCATCCGGGCAACATCTATGTGTCCGATCAGCCGGAGACGCTGGGCCGCTATATTGCGCTGGATTTCGGCATTGTCGGTTCACTGTCGGATTTCGACAAAAATTACCTGGCGCTCAATTTCCTGGCGTTTTTCCAGCGCGACTACCGCCAGGTTGCCAAGCTTCATATCGAGTCAGGCTGGGTTCCCGCCGATACCCGCGAAGAAGAGCTGGAAGGGGCTGTGCGCGCCGTGTGCGAACCGCACTTTGACCGCCCGCTGGCGGAAATTTCACTGGGTCAGGTGCTGTTGCGCCTGTTTCAGACCTCGCGCCGCTTCAATATGGAAGTGCAGCCGCAGCTTGTGCTGTTGCAGAAAACCCTGCTCAATGTCGAAGGCATGGGGCGCGAGCTGGATCCTGGCCTGGATCTCTGGAAAACGGCCAAGCCTTACCTGGAACGCTGGATGCACCGCCGCATGGGCTGGCGCGGCCTGAAGGAAAAATTGCAGCAGGAAGCAGGGCGCTGGGCGCAGACGCTGCCGGAATTGCCGCGCCTGGTGCATGAAAACCTGGCGCGGCCCGACCGCATGCCCGCTTTGCTGGAAGAAACCCAGCGCCTGCGCAAGGCCAGGGAAACCGGCAATCGCTTGCTGGCCGTGCTGATCGGGGTGCTGGCCGTCGCGCTGGCGGTGGGGCTTTGGGCCCTGACTCGCTGAGCCGCCGCTGACCCCCGCCAGCCTCCCGCTGGCCTCCTTGAGCCGTTTTGCCGGCTGCCGCAGCGTGCCGCGGCAGGCCCAACAGGAATGACACATGACCATCCGTTTTGAAACGAAAATCTGGACTCGCGACGCCTGCATAGAGGCGGCGCGCCAGGGGCGCCTGCCCCGGCCGCTGGTGTTCACCAATGGCGTGTTCGATATCCTGCACCGGGGGCATGTGAGCTATCTGGACGAAGCCGCGCAGTTGGGCGCGACGCTACTGGTGGCGGTCAATAGCGATGCATCAGTGCGTGGGCTGGGCAAAGGGGATGAACGGCCTTTGAACAGCCAGGAAGACCGCATGGCCATGCTCGCGGCGCTGGCCAGTGTGGATGCCGTGACCTGTTTCGGGGAACAGACTCCCCAGGCGCTGATCGAGGCGCTGCGGCCCGATATCATCGTCAAGGGCGGCGATTACGATATGGAAGTGCTGCCCGAAACGGCAGCGGTACGCAGCTGGGGCGGTAAGGCCGTGGCGATTCCGTTCGCGCATGACCGCTCTACCACCCAGCTGGTACGGAAAATCATGGCGGCGGCCAAGCATAGCTGACCGTCATGGTCGTGGCGGCACGGCGTGAAAATGGGCATGAAAAAGCCACCCTGCTTATGTCGCGGGGTGGCTTTTTTGCTGGGCGGTCAGGGGCGCCCGGGCGGGCGCCCGGCAGCCCGTGTCACATTCAGAACTTGAACTTGGACACTGTCGCGCCGCGCAGCGGCTTGATGATGGTTTCGAACAGCGGTTCGGTTTCGAAGGTGGCTGCCGTGGTGCGCGTGATGCGACAGGCTGTCATGACCGGGTGCTGGCCGACGATAGCGACCAGGCGGCCGCCGATACGCAGCTGATATTTCAGCGCGTCCGGCACGACAGGCACGGAGCCCGTCAGCAGGATGGCGTCGTATTCGGTGGAGCCCCAGCCGGAGCGGCCATCGCCGGTTTCGACTTTGACGTTGCCAACCTGATTCTGCTGCAGGTTCTGCTGCGCGAAGGCCGCCAGGCGCGGGTCGATTTCCACGGACAGCACCTGTTGGCCGAGACGGCCCAGCAGTGCGGCCTGGAAGCCGGAGCCGGTGCCGATCTCGAGAATACAGTCGCTGGGTTTGAGATCCAGCGCCAGGGCCAGGCGCGCCTCGATCTTGGGCGCCAGCATGACCTGATTGCTGTCGATGCCGTCAATGACCAGCGGGATTTCCAGGTCGGAGAAGGCCAGCGCGCGCTGGGCGGCGGGCACGAACTGTTCACGGCGCAGCGCGTAGAGCGCGTCCGACAGCGTTGCGTCCAGCGGCACCCAGGGACGGATCTGCTGTTCGATCATGTTGAAGCGAGCTTGCTCGAGGGCAGGCAGGTTTGCAGCGTTCATAGCGTGATTGCGTCCAATGCAGGCGGCGCGAAGGAGGCCGCGCCAATGCGGGGAATGTAAAAGACCTCCCGATTGTACCGGTTGGGATGGGCCAATGGGGAGGGCAGGCATGGTGCCGCTGGGTTACCACCAGGCGTGGAAGTGGTGTACCGGCCCCTGGCCGTTGCCGATATTGAGGCGGTCGGCTTGTTCCAGCGCCGTCATCAGGTAGGCCTTGGCGCGGCGTGCGGCATCGGGGACATCCGCCGTTTGCGGCAGCAGCGCAGCCAGTGCGGCGGATAGCGTGCAGCCCGTGCCGTGGGTGTTGCGCGTGCCGATGCGCCGTCCCGGCAGTTCTATCATCACGTCGCCATCGTGCAGCAGGTCAATGGTGTCGTCCCCGGGCAGATGGCCGCCCTTGAGCAGTACCCAGCGGTGGCTGCTGGTATCCATCAGCCTGCGCAGCTTTTCGGCCACGCGGCGCATATCCCGCACGTTTTCGACGGCGCTTTGTTCCAGCAGCACGCCGGCTTCCGGCAGGTTCGGGGTAATGATGGTCGCCAGCGGCAGCAAGGCTTCACGCAGCGCGCCTACGGCATCGGTTTCCAGCAGCATGTCGCCGCTCTTGGCGACCATGACGGGGTCGAGCACCAGATGCGGCACCGGGCGCGCGGCCAGCTTTTCCGCGACGATTTCCGTGACGCGGCGCTGGCCCAGCATGCCGATTTTGGCGGCGTCGATGCGGACATCATCGAACAGCGTGTCGATTTGCTGGCCGACAAACGCCGGATCGACCGGCAGAATGCCGGTGACGCCTTGCGTGTTTTGCGCGGTGAGGGCCGCGATGACGCCGCAGCCATAGGCGCCCAGCGCGCTCATGGCCTTGACGTCGGCCAGCACGCCGGCGCCGCCGGAAGGATCGACGCCAGCAATGGTCAGGGCGTGCGGGGCAGAGCCGGGCTGGCGTGCTGGCGGGGCGGTACGGATCATGTTCTACCTCATTTACGGGTCGGGGTCAGCAGGCCTTCCGTGGGCGAGCTCGGGTCGGCGCTGTAGAACTTGCGCGGCATGCGGCCAGCCAGATAGGCGTCGCGGCCGGCTTCCACGGCCAGGCGCATGGCGCGCGCCATGCGCACCGGTTCGCGGGCGCCAGCAATGGCGGTATTCATCAAGACGGCGTCGCAGCCCAGTTCCATCGCCACCGTCGCATCCGAGGCCGTGCCCACGCCCGCGTCAACAATGACGGGAACGCGCGACTGGTCGATGATGAGACGCAGGTTCCAGGGGTTCAGAATCCCCATGCCGGAACCGATCAGCGAGGCCAGCGGCATGATGGCCACGCAGCCGATGTCTTCCAGCATGCGGGCCTGGATGGGGTCGTCCGCGCAGTAAACCATGACCTTGAAGCCGTCCTTGACCAGGGTCTCGGCGGCCTTCAGGGTTTCAGGCATATTGGGGAAGAGATTCTGGGCATCTCCCAGCACTTCGAGCTTGACCAGGTCATGGCCGTCGAGCAGTTCACGCGCCAGGCGCAGGGTGCGCACCGCGTCGTCGGCGGTATAACAGCCGGCGGTATTGGGCAGCAGCGTGAATTGCGAGGGCGGCAGGTAGTCCAGCAGGTTAGGGGCGGAGGGATCCTGGCCGATGTTGATGCGGCGGATCGCCAGCGTCACGATCTGCGCTCCGCTGGCGTCGATGGCCTCGCGGGTTTGCTGGAAGTCGGCGTACTTTCCTGTGCCCACCAGCAGGCGGGAGCTGAATTCGCGGTCGCCGATGCGCAGGATATCTTGTTGTTCGCTCATGATCGTCAGGGGTATGTGGGGTCGTTGAAAGGGGCAGGAGCGCCAGGCCTCAGGCGGGGGTGATGTCCACCGTGGCTTCGCCGGCTTCGGCGGATACCCAGGCAGCACTATCCTGAATATTAATGTTGAGGGACATACTGCGGCGCGCCAGGTCAGCCAGCGTGGCGGTGGCGTCGGCGGGCAGCAGGTAAACGCGCAGCTTGCCTTCGGCTTTGCGCAGCTTGTTGCGCACACCGCTCCACCAGAGCGGCGCGTTGCGGCCATAGGCATAGACGATAACTTCGTCGGCGCGGCCGCAGGCCTTGAGGATCCGGCGTTCGTCCGGCGTGCCGACTTCGATCCAGGTTTGTACCGAACCGGTCAGGTCCAGGCGCCAGAGTTCCGGTTCATCGGCTTCGCTCAGGCCGCGGGTGAAACGCAGGTTTTCGTCAGCATCGGCATTCAGCGCATAGGCCAGCAGCCTGACCATCAGGCGCTCATCGGTTTCGGACGGGTGCCGGGCCAATGTCAGTGAGTGGCTGCCGTAGTAGGCGCGGTCGTTGTCAGCGACGTTGAGATCGGTTTTGTAAATGATTGCGGGCAGGGCCATGGGGAATGCAGCGTGGAAAAGGGGAACCGGAGAAACCGGCGCGTGCCTGGCGGTACGCCTTGCGGTGAAACAGGCATTGTAGGCACAGGTGCCGGGCCATGCTCGCTGCAATGCAGCAAGCATGGCCCGGGCAGGGTGCGGCAAGGCCGGCATCCGGGTAGCCCAGGCGTGTCCGTCAGACGGTTTGATAGATTTCCGCGCCGCGCGCGCGGAATTCGACCGCCTTCTCCTGCATGCCGGCCGCCAGCGCTTCCTTGCCCGCTTCCAGCCCCTGGCGCTGTGCGTATTCACGCACGTCCTGGGTGATTTTCATGCTGCAGAAGTGCGGCCCGCACATGGAGCAGAAGTGCGCGACCTTCATGGAGTCCTTGGGCAGGGTTTCGTCGTGGAATTCGCGTGCCGTGTCAGGATCCAGCCCGAGGTTGAACTGGTCTTCCCAGCGAAACTCGAAGCGCGCCTTGGACAGGGCATTGTCGCGGATGGCCGCGCCAGGGTGCCCCTTGGCCAGATCGGCGGCATGGGCGGCAATCTTGTAAGTGATGATGCCGTCCTTGACGTCCTTCTTGTTGGGCAGGCCCAGGTGTTCCTTGGGGGTGACATAGCACAGCATGGCCGTGCCGTACCAGCCGATCAGCGCCGCGCCTATGCCCGAGGTGATGTGGTCGTAGCCCGGCGCGATATCCGTGGTCAGCGGCCCCAGGGTGTAGAACGGCGCCTCATGACAGTGCTCCAGCTGCAGTTCCATGTTTTCGCGGATCATCTGCATGGGCACGTGGCCCGGGCCTTCGATCATCACCTGGACGTCGTGCTTCCAGGCGATTTGCGTCAGTTCGCCCAAGGTCTTCAGCTCCGCGAACTGGGCTTCATCGTTGGCATCGTAGGCCGAGCCGGGGCGCAGGCCGTCGCCCAGCGAGAAGCTGACGTCGTACGCCTTCATGATGTCGCAGATATCCTCGAAGTGCGTGTAGAGGAAGCTTTCCCGGTGGTGGGCCAGACACCATTTGGCCATGATGGAACCGCCGCGCGACACGATGCCCGTCATGCGGTCGGCCGTCATGGGGATGAACGGCAGGCGCACGCCAGCGTGGATGGTGAAGTAGTCCACGCCCTGTTCGGCCTGTTCGATCAGCGTATCGCGGAAGATTTCCCAGGTCAGGTCTTCGGCCTTGCCATTGACCTTTTCCAGCGCCTGGTAAATGGGCACGGTGCCGATGGGGACAGGGGAATTGCGGACGATCCATTCGCGCGTTTCATGGATGTTCTTGCCGGTGGAGAGATCCATGACGGTGTCCGCGCCCCAGCGGATCGCCCAGGTCATTTTCTCGACTTCTTCGCTGATGCCGGAACTCACGGCCGAGTTGCCGATATTGGCGTTGATCTTCACCAGGAAGTTGCGGCCGATCAGCATCGGTTCAATTTCGGGGTGATTGATGTTGGCCGGCAAAATGGCGCGGCCCCTGGCGATTTCGTCACGCACGAATTCCGGCGTGATGCTGCCCGGAATGCTGGCGCCGAAACTTTGGCCGGGGTGCTGGCGCAGCAGGCGGCGCGCCATTTTTTCGCCTTCCGGGCCGCTGGCGCGCAGCGTTTCGATGGTTTGCTCACGCCGCAGGTTTTCGCGGATGGCCGCGAATTCCATTTCCGGTGTGACGATGCCGCGCCGCGCATAGTGCATCTGCGTGACATTGGCACCGGCCAGCGCGCGCCGCGGCGGGCGCTGCAGGCCGAAGCGCATCTCGGCCAGCTTGGGGTCGCGCAGGCGTTCCTGGCCATAGACGCTGCCAGGCCCGTCGAGCTGTTCGGTATCACCGCGTTCGGCAATCCAGCCGGCCCGCAGGGCGGGCAGGCCCTGGCGGATGTCGATCTGAGCGTCCGGGTCGGTGTAGGGGCCGCTGGTGTCATACACCGTCAGCGGCGGGTTCTCCTCTCCGCCGAAAAGTGTCGGTGTGCGCTCCTGGGTGATTTCCCGGAAAGGGACACGGATGTCGGGCCGTGAACCTGTCTGGTAAATCTTGCGGGATTGGGGCAGCGGCGCGATGGCAGCCGCATCGACCTGGGCCGTGGCGGCCAGGAAGTTGGCTTTTTGATTCAAGGTGAAGCTCCATGAAGAAAGGTTCGTGGAGCCGATAAGGAAGGATACCGACGGCCAAAGAAAGCCCGGCATACGCTCCCAGCATCGGCATTATCCGTACTGGTACGAAGGGACTCTCTCAACAATCCTGCCCAGGGAGGGCGGCGGAATGTACCCCTGCGTGGCTGGCAGTATAAGCGCAGGACGCTGGCGAGGGAAACCCGGCGGCTGCGGGCCGCGCTGTTCGGATTGCCGGACGGTTTCTTCCGGGGTTTGTTCGGATATCCGAATTCCGTGTGTGGCCGGTGCAAGAGAAACGCATTTTTTTCAAAGGCTTGGCTTTTTTCCCGCCAGGCGGAAAGCTGGCACGGCGCTTGCTTGGTATCTGTGTCCGGTCACGGCCGGTATTTACAGGTGG
Organism: Kerstersia sp.; assembly: GCF_052103615.1. Lineage (NCBI taxonomy): Bacteria > Pseudomonadati > Pseudomonadota > Betaproteobacteria > Burkholderiales > Alcaligenaceae > Kerstersia > Kerstersia sp. The sequence goes on from NZ_JBQEKA010000009.1 coordinate 39,511, forward strand.
AGAGAAAACAATGACGACACGCTATAGCGCAAACCCCACTGCACAACCGCATGCAGCCGACCCCAGCAGTGCCCAGCATGATGCCGGCGCTGCGCCGGGCAAGAAACCGAAGATGAACCGGCTGACCCAGTGGATACTGATTGCCCTGGTGGTGGGGATCGGTGTGGGCTATGCCTGTCACTTGCTGGCAGACGGCCCGGCACAGGCCAAGGCCATTGCCGCTTATTTCTCCATGCTGACCGAACTGTTCATGCGGATGATCAAAATGATCATTGCCCCGCTGATTTTCGCGACGCTGGTGGCCGGTCTGGCCAGCATGGGCGATGGCCGGGCGGTGGGGCGCATCGGCGGCAAAGCGGTAGGCTGGTTCATGATGGCCTCTTTTATTTCCCTGCTGCTGGGGCTGCTGTTTGCCAATCTGCTGCAGCCGGGCGCGAACGTTGGCGTGCCTTTGCCCGATGCGCATGCCAGTTCAGGCCTGAGCACTGGCGCCTTGAACCTGCATGATTTTCTGCTGCATGTGGTGCCGCGCAATTTCGTCGAGGCCATGGCCAACAATGAAATTCTGCAAATTCTGGTGTTCGCCGTCTTTTTCGGCCTGGCGCTGGGGCATTTGCGTGACCGCACCTCGCTGGTGCTGGCGCAATCCATTGAAGGCCTGGTGCCGGTGATGCTGCGCGTCACCAATTACGTCATGCGCTTTGCGCCCCTGGGTGTGTTTGGCGCAGTGGCCAATATCATCACCACGGAAGGCCTGGGTATTCTGCTGGTCTATGGCCGCTTCATGCTGTGCTTTGCCATTGCGCTGGTCGCGCTCTGGATTGTGCTGATCAGCGCAGGTTTCATGGTGCTGGGGCGCGATGTTTTCCGCCTGGTGCGAGCGGTGCGCGAGCCTATGCTGCTGGGCTTTTCGACTGCATCCAGCGAGGCGGCCTATCCGCTGGTGATGGAAAAGCTGGAAGCGTTCGGCGTGCGCAAGCGCCTGATCGGTTTTGTGCTGCCGCTGGGCTATTCCTTCAACCTGGATGGCTCGATGATCTACACGACTTTTGTCGCGCTTTTCATTTCACAGGCCTACGATATTCCGCTGTCGCTGCAGCAGCAATTTCTGATGCTGCTGGTGCTGATGGTGTCGAGCAAGGGGATTGCCGGCGTGCCGCGCGCTTCCCTGGTGGTGGTGGCGGCCGTGCTGCCCATGTTCGGTTTGCCGGAGGCGGGCATTCTCTTGATTCTGGGGATAGATCACTTCCTGGACATGGGGCGCAGCGCGACCAACGTGCTGGGTAACACCATTGCCACGGCCGTGGTGGCCAAGTGGGAAAACGGGCTGGGCGGGCCGGATGAGGCGCAGGCCGATGGCCTGGAAGACGAGGCGGCGGATCTGGCGGCTGCCGCGCCGGCGGCAGGCATGGTCCCGGACCCAGAACGAGCCGCCTGATGCGGCTTCCCGGAGGGCGGGCGTCTGGGCGCCGCGGCTCAGGCAGAGCCTATGCGCCAGACGGGCGGGGGCGTGCGCGGCGAGTGGCTCTGCTATGATGTTTCGAGCGTTTCCATTCTGGATCGACCTGATGCCCGTCTCCCGTTTTTTCCGCAAATTGGGGCTGTTATTGCCAGGGATCGCGCTGCTGTCTGCGCTGGCGGGCTGGGCCGGTTATCGCCATAGCCTGAGCGTAGATCTGGATGCCCTCCAGCACGCTGGCCAGGGCCGCGTGGCCCTGTATGCCGCCAGCCTGGAGCGGCAAATCGACAAATATGCATTTTTGCCCGCCACCTTGGCGCTGGAGCGTGACGTCGGCTTGCTGCTGGCCCCGCCGCCGCCGGTGTCTGGCCTGCCTGGCCGTTCCTCTGCCCCTGGGGCGGATAGGCCGGCGCCGCCCGTGCCAGAGCGGCCGGAGCCTCTTGCCGCTGATGCCGAGGTTGCTGTCGATACCTATACCGATACTGATGCGGATGTCGATGTTGCTGTCGATGCCGATACTGATGCTGATGTTGCTGCCGATGCCGCTGCAGAGGCTGAGGTTCAGACCGATGTTCTGACAGATGCTCTGGCCGATGTTCAGGCCGATGCTCTGGCAGATGCTCTGGCCGATGGCGCTGCTGGTCCCGCAGCAGCGCGGGACAGCGGGGACGTGAGCCTGTCGGTCAACCGTTTCCTGGAGAGTTTGAATCAGCTGGCCGGGACGCGGGTGATCTATGTGCTGGATAAACAGGGCAAGGTCCTGGCAAGCAGCAACTGGCAGGCGCCTGATAGTTTCCTGGGTGAAGATTTATCCTATCGCAACTATTTCCGCGAAGCGGCAGCAGGACGGGCCGGGCGCTTTTTCGGTGTCGGCACGACGCGCGGCGATCCCGGTTATTACCTATCGTCTCCGCTTTATGAAGCGGGCCAGGTGGCAGGGGTGGCGGTGGTCAAGATCGGGCTGGAGCAGTTGGAGCAGTCCTGGCGCAGCGTCGATGTGCCCGTGCTGGTGACCGATGCCAATGGCATTGTCATCCTGACCTCTTCACCAGCCTGGAAGTTTGCCGCCATGCAGGATCTGACGGACGGCGAACGCGCCCGTTTGCGCACGTCCCTGCAGTATTTCGAGCAGCCGCTGGCGCCCTTGGGGCTTGAGCAAGAGGCTGTTTTGCCTGAGGGCGCGCAATTGGTCCGCTTGCCGCCAGCAGCGGGTGCGCCTGACCCGGGGCCAGTGTATCTGGCGCAGGCGCAGCCGCTGGGCGAAACCGGCTGGACCTTGACGGTTTTTTCACCGGCGGGGCAACTGGCCTGGATGGCCTGGACACGCGCCGCATTGGCGGCAGCGGCCACGGCCTTGCTGTGCATTCTGTTGCTGCTTTGGCAGCAGCGCCGCGCGTATTTGCGTGAGCGCCTGCAAGCGCGCGAAGCCCTGCAACGGGCGCATGACGAGCTGGAACGCAAAGTTGAGGAACGCACCCTGCATCTGCGCGCGGCCCAGGATGAGCTGGTGCACGCAGGCAAGATGGCGGTGATCGGCCAGCTGTCGGCAGAATTGGCGCATGAGCTGAGCCAGCCGCTGGCGGCGCTGCGCACGCTGTCGGGCAATGCCGGGCGTTTCATGGAGCGCGGGGATCTGGACGCAGCCCGGGGCAATCTTGAGCGCATCGGTACGCTGGTCGATACCATGGGCGGCTTGACCAGCCGGCTCAAGCTGTTCGCGCGCAAATCCGATGGCGCGCCGCAGCCGGTCGATGTCCGCCGCACGATAGACAATGCGCTCTTTTTGCTGGAGCCGCGTTTGCGCCAGGTCGGGGCTGGTATGCGCATGGTGATTGCTGGCGGTGTGGTCGCATTGTGCGATGCCAACCGGCTGGAACAAGTCCTGGTCAACTTGATTGGCAATGCCTTGGATGCCGTTGAAGGGCTGGCGGCGCCTGCTGTGCGTATCAGCGCCAAGCGCGATGGCGGCCGGGTGCGCATCGAGGTGGCGGATAACGGGCCGGGCCTGCCCGAAGAGGTGCTGACGCATTTGTTCGAACCCTTTTTCACGACCAAGGAAGCGGGGCGCGGACTGGGGCTGGGGCTGGCGATATCGGCCGGTATCGTGCGTGATTTCGGCGGCAGTCTGAGTGCTGCGGCGGCAGCATCTGGCGGCGCTTTGTTCGTCGTGGATCTGCCTGCGGCGCCATCGGCCCCATCGGCCCCATCGGCCCCGGCAAAGGAAAATGCAACATGAAAAGCGCTGCCGCGGCGGAGGCAGCACTGAGCGTGCTGCTGGTCGAGGACGATGAAAATGTCCGTCTGGGCTGTGTGCAGACGCTGCAGCTGGCTGATATTGCCGTCGAAGCGGTCGCGAGCGCCGAACAGGCCTTGCGGCGTCTGGAGGCTGGCGCCGCGCCGGGCCTGGTCGTCACCGATATGCGTTTGCCGGGTATGGATGGCATGGCGCTGCTGCGCCAATTGCAGGGGCAGGATGCCGAATTGCCTGTCATCCTGATGACTGGACATGGCGATGTGGCGCTGGCGGTGCAGGCCATGAAAGACGGCGCGCACGATTTCATTGAAAAACCCTTTGCCCCGGATTACCTGGTCGAATTGGTACGGCGGGCGCAGGAGCATAGGCGCCTGACGCTGGAGGTGCGCGCCTTGCGGGCGTCGCTGCAGAACCGCGACACGATAGAGGCGCGCATTCTGGGCGATTCCGAACCCATGCGGCGCGTGCGGCGGCTGGTCGGCGAGCTGGGCAACAGTGAGGCCGATGTGCTGATCCACGGCGAAACCGGGACCGGCAAGGAGTTGGTGGCGCGTTGCCTGCATGAGGCCAGCGCGCGGCGCCAGGGCAATTTTGTCGCCATCAATTGCGGCGGTTTGCCTGAGCATCTGTTCGAGAGTGAAATCTTCGGCCATGAAGCTGGCGCTTTTACCGGCGCAGGCCGGCGCCGTATCGGGCGTATCGAACATGCCAGCGGTGGCACGCTGTTCCTGGATGAAATCGAAAGCATGCCGATGTCCATGCAGGTCAAGCTGCTGCGTGTTTTGCAGGAACGCACGCTGGAGCGCCTGGGGTCCAATACGCCGGTGATGGTCGATTGCCGCGTCATTGCCGCGACCAAAGTGGATTTGCTGGCGCTGGCAGAGAGCGGCGGTTTCCGTGCCGACCTGTATTACCGCTTGAGCGTGGCGACGCTGCCTCTGCCGCCGTTGCGCGAGCGGCGGGAGGATATCGGCATACTATTCGAGCATTTCGCCTTGCAGGCAGCCAGCCGCCATGGGCGTGAACCGTTGATGCAAGAGGCAGGCCGCCTGCGCAGCATGATGGCGTATCACTGGCCGGGCAATGTCCGTGAATTGCGCAATGCGGCAGAACGCTGCGTGCTGGGGATTGCGGCGGGTTTTCCGCCATTCTCCGACGCCGCCGGGGCAGAGGATGGCGGGGCGCAGGAACGGCCGCTGGCACAGGCGGTGGCGGATTTTGAACGGGCTTTGATCATCGAAGCCTTGCGCCGCTATGACAACAGCCTGACGCGCGCCAGCGCGGCATTGCAGGTGCCCAAGACCACCTTGCACGACAAACTGCGCAAATACGGCTTGAGCCTGTCCTGAATAGAACGGGCGGCCTGCGCCCAACCCTAGCGCGGCGTGCCGGTGCCGGGCGTTTCCGGCAGGATCAGCACGGCGCGGAAATCATTGACGTTGGTCAGGGTGGGGCCGGTAATGACGCCGTCGCCCAGGCATTCGAAGAAATGGTGCGCGTCGTTGCCGGCCAGGCTGGCAACCGGGTCCAGCCCCATGGTGCGGGCGCGTGCCAGCGTATCGGGGGTGATGCAGGCGCCCGCGACCGGCTCCTGGCCGTCCACGCCATCGGTATCGGCGGCCAGTGCATGAATGCCGGGGGTGCCGCGCAGCGCCAGCGCCAAGGCCAGCAGAAACTCCACATTGCGTCCGCCGCGCCCCTGACCGCGCAGGGTCACTGTCGTTTCACCGCCGGACAGCAGCACGCAAGGCGCCGGGAAGGGGTCGCCATGATGGCGGCATGACAGCGCCATGCCGGCCATGACGCGCGCGACTTCACGCGCCTCACCCTCGATGGCGTCGCCCAGTATCCAGGCTGGAATACCTGCTGCCTGCGCCGCCTGCGCGGCGGCTTGCAGCGCCAGCCGCGGGGTCGCAATCAGATGCGTGACGATGTCCGGCAGGGCCGGGTCGCCGGGTTTGTGGGTTTCTGCCGCCGGCGACATGAGTACCTGTTTCAGCGCGTCGGGCAGGTCGATGCCATAGCGTTGCAACACCGCCAGCGCTTGCGCGCGGCTGCTGGCATCGGGCACTGTCGGCCCGGAGGCGATATCGGCGGGGTCATCGCCCGGCACATCGGAAATCAGCAGATTGACGACCCGCGCCGGATAGCAGGCTGCGGCCAGCCGGCCGCCTTTGATGGCGGACAGATGGCGGCGCACGCAATTCATTTCCGAAATGGATGCGCCGCTGGCCAGCAAAGCGCGGTTCAGCGCCTGCTTGTCTGCAAGAGAAACACCGGGCAGCGGTGCGGCCAGCAGGGCGGAGCCGCCGCCGGAGAACAGGCCGATGACGAGGTCGTCAGGGCCGAGTCCGGCCACGCAGTCGAGCACGCGCTGCGCGGCGGCGGCGCCCGAGCTGTCGGGCACAGGGTGGGCGGCTTCGATAATTTCGATCTGGCGGCACGGAACGGCATGGCCGTAGCGCGTGACCACCACGCCTTCCAGCGGGCCGTCCCAGGCCTGGGCGCGCAAGGCGGCAATATAGGGCGGCAGGCAAAGGGCCGGGTCGGCGGCCGCAACCGCTGCGCCGAACCATTCGCGCAGCAGTTCGTTGATGCGGGAGTCGGAACGGGGCATGGCGGTGGCTCGCAGAAGGCCAGCGCTGTCCGGCCGCCGGGCCGGACAGCGGCAGGGGTTACAGGAACAAGCGGTAGGCCGGATTGTCCGTTTCGTTGGCGTGCGGATAATCCAGCGCCTTCAGGAATTCACGGAAGGCCTTGCGGTCTGCGCTGGGCACCTGAATCCCGATCAGCACGCTGGCCGCATCACCGCCCTGGTTGCGATAGTGGAACAGACTGATATTCCAATCCGGCTGCATGGCCGCCAGAAAGCGCATCAGGGCGCCGGGGCGCTCAGGGAAGTCGAAGCGGTACAGCAGTTCATCGGTGGCTTGGGCCGATTTGCCGCCCACCATATGCCGCAAATGGGTTTTGGCCAGTTCATTTTGCGTCAGGTCGAGAATGTCGAAGTCGTGCTTGCGCAGATTGACGGCCAGTTTTTCCGCTTCGGCGGGCGAACTGACTTGCAGGCCGACAAAGACATGGGCGCGGTCGCTGTCTTCCATGCGGTACTTGAACTCGGTCACGGCACGGTCGCCCAGCAGCTCACAGAAGCGGCGGAAACTGCCGCGCTGTTCGGGCATGCTGACGGCAAACAGGGCTTCGCGCTGTTCGCCGATGGCCGTGCGTTCGGCCACGAAGCGCATGCGGTCGAAATTCATATTCGCGCCACAGGCAATCGTGATGAGCGTCTTGTTCTTCAGCTTGCGTTCGGCGGCATATTTCTTGGCCGCCGCCAGCGCCATGGCACCGGCGGGTTCGAGCACGCTGCGGGTTTCGGTGAAGACGTCTTTCAGCGCGGCGCAGATTTCGTCGGTATCGACGACGATGAATTCATCGACGACTTCGCGAGCGATGCGGAACGTTTCCTGGCCGACCTGTTTGACGGCCGTGCCATCGGAAAACAGGCCGACGTCCGTCAGCGTGATGCGTTTGCCTGCCTGCACGCTGCGCAGCATGGCATCGGAATCGACGGTTTGCACGCCGATGACCTTGATTTCCGGGCGCAGCGCCTTGATGTAGGAACCCACGCCGGACACCAGGCCGCCGCCGCCGATGGCAACGAAGACTGCCTCGATCGGGCCGGGGTGCTGGTGCAGGATTTCCATGGCCACCGTGCCCTGGCCGGCGATGACATCCGGGTCATCGAAGGGGTGCACGAAGGTGAGCTTCTGTTCTTTTTCCAGGCTCAGCGCATGCTGGTAGGCATCGGAATAGCTCTCGCCTGCCAGGACCACTTCCGCGCCATGCGCCAGGACGGCATCTACCTTGATGCGCGGTGTCGTCACTGGCATGACAATGACGGCGCGACAGCCCAGCTTGCGCGCGGACAAAGCAACGCCCTGGGCGTGATTGCCGGCAGAGGCCGCGATCACGCCGCGCGCCAGCGCGGCCGGGGACAGATTGGCAATCTTGTTGTAGGCGCCGCGCAGCTTGAAGCTAAAGACTTCCTGCATGTCTTCGCGCTTGAACCAGACCTTGTTCTGAATTCGCTCTGAAATCAGCGGGGCGTATTCCAGCGGCGTTTCCACCGCGACGTCATAGACCTTGGATGTCAGGATGCGTTTCAGATAGTCGGTATTCATGATTGTCGGCGCTCGGCCTGGGTGCGTTGAGAAAATAGAGACAGGAAACCGTTCAGAGTAGCACAGGGCTTCCTAAGCGTTGACAGTGGTTCTTGTAAACTGCGCCGATGGAAAGCGCCCTGATGTCCGCCATTAACAGCCTGCTGGCGATGTTCGCATTGCCGCAGGTCGGGCTGAGCGCGATTTTCATTGTCAGCCTGGTGTCGGCAACCTTGCTGCCGCTAGGGTCGGAACCGGTGGTTTTCGGGTATCTGAGCCTGACGCCGCACATGTTCTGGCCCGCCGTGCTGGTGGCGACGCTGGGCAATACCATAGGCGGCGCGATTTCCTACGCCATGGGCCTGGGGGCGCGCAAGGCCGTGGTGCGCTGGCGGCGCCGCAAACGGCTGGCGGCGGGCGGGGCGCCAGGCTCGCCCGCGCTGGCGGCAGAGACTGCCGGGCAGGATGAGCCATCGGCCCCGGGCCGGGTCGGACGCTGGGAGCTGCGGGCGCGCAACTGGATGCGGCGTATCGGGCCGCCCGCGCTGCTCTTGTCCTGGTTGCCAGCCGTTGGCGACCCGCTGTGCGCGGCGGCCGGCTGGCTGCGCTTTTCCTTTTGGCCGTGTGTGGTTTATATGGCGATAGGGAAGTTCTTGCGCTATGTTCTGATGACAGCGTTTCTGTTGTGGGTCTCGGGTCAGGCATTGCCTGGATGGTGATGCCCAGGCAGCGGGGGCGTTGGCCGCTTGCCTGTTTGCCGCGTCGTTTTTTCGCTGCGTTCAGGGTCATGCCGGCGGGGGACTCAACATGCGGCCCGGCAAAGGCGTATGATGAATGTTTCCCTTGGTTACAGTGCGTGCGTCGGCTCGTGTCTGGCCCAGCGGCCTGACTGGCGGCACGCTTTTTGCTTTTAGCGTTTTGCTTTTAGCGCCTCTTCCGTACGCTGCTTTCCATGAAAACTGTCGTCTCCATACAGTCGCAACTGGTGTTTGGCTATGCCGGCAACAGCGCGGCCGTGCCTGTTCTTCAGTCTGCCGGATTGACGGTCTATCCGGTGCCGACAACGCTGCTTTCCAATACGCCGCATTATCCCGATTTGACCTCTATGCCGGTGCGCGCGGAGGATGTCCGCGCGCTGTGCGAAGGGCTGTCCAAACGGGTCGAAGCCCGTCAGCTGGACGTTGTGCTGACAGGCTGGATGGGCAGCGCAGCCATTGTGCATGAGGTCGCGCAGTGGCTGGCAGAGCTGAAGCGCCGCCATCCTGGCCTGCTGTATGTGTGTGATCCGGTCATGGGCGACAGCCAGAAAGGCCTGTATGTCGATGCGGCCTGTGCCGAAGCGATTGCCGCCGAGCTGGTGCCGCTGGCCGATGTGCTGACGCCCAACACGTTCGAATTGCAGCGCCTGGTGCCGGAGCAGGACACCCTGGCCGGGCGCATTGCCGCGCTGAGCGGCGAACGCCAGCGCATTATTGTGGTCAGCAGCGTCCCGGACGAGACGCAGGGCGGTATCGTGAATATCGTCGGGCGTGGCGATGATGTCTGGCAGGTGCGCACCCCGCGCCTGGATGTGGACTTGAGCGGCACCGGGGACGTCATGACGGCGCGTTTCCTGATTTCCCTATTGCGCGGGACGGCGCTGGAAGTCGCTTTGGCCGACTCCGTGAGCGGCGTCTATGCGGTCATCGAACTGGCGGCAGCCACGGATGCCCATGAAATGCCGCTGACGCAGGCCATGCCGGCCATTCAGCTGCCGACGCGCCGCTTTCCGGCGACACGCAGGCAGCATTGATGCGACGCAGGCCCCCCCGCCCCGCCCGCCGGGCCAGGGGGGCCGGGGCAGCCATGCCGCAGCCTATACCGTCAATGACGTCAGGATGGGATAGAGCGATAGCACCAGCAGCAAGGCCATGCCCAGATTGAAGCAGCGGACCGCCAGCGGTGCGGTCAGCACACGCCGCAAGGCAGTCCCGCAGAGCGTCCATACGCTGATGCACGGCAAATTGACGAGGCCGGACAGCAGGGTTGCCGCCGCCAGATTGACGAAGAAATTCTGTTGCGGCACATAGGCCGCGATGGCGCCCACGACCATGATCCAGGCCTTGGGGTTGACCCATTGGAACAGCAAGGCCTCCATGAGGGTCATGGGGCGGCCGCGCTGGCTGGTATGCTCCATGCCGCCAGCCGTGGCGATGCGCCAGGCCAGATAGAGCAGGTAGGCGGCCCCGGCATAACGCAGGGCTGTATAAATCCACGGGAAGTTCAGAAACAGGCTGCCCATGCCGGCGCCGACCAGTATCAGCATGCTCATCATGCCCAGGCTGATGCCCAGCATATGGGGCACGGAACGGCGGAAGCCGAAGTTCAGGCCGGAAGCCGCCAGCATGACATTGTTGGGGCCAGGCGTGATGGACGAGGCAAACATGAATAATGCCAGCGAGCCGGCCAGTGCCGGTGCCATCAGGTCAGTGGGAAGAGGGGCATGCATATCGGTATCCTGCGCGGCTGTCTGCGCGGTGTTGGGAGGCTTTGGGCGGGGCCGGAAAAGAGCGGCTGGCCGGTCTGCGCAAGTGCGGATCCGGCGTGAGACAAACTTTACGCAGTAATATCTGTACAGTACCTGTACAGTTATTCAAACAGTTATCTGAACTGGCCTGGTGATATGACCATGACACTTGAGCACGCCGAGGCGTCTGCTTTTTCCTGGCGGCTGGTGCGGCACAGCCGCGTGCCGCTGGCGCAGCAACTGGCCGATAAGCTGGCCGAACAGATCGAACAGCGCGGTTTGCGTACGGGGGCGCGTTTGCCCTCCATCCGCGATATGGCCGGTATGGCGGCCATCAGCCGCTTTACGGTGGTGGAAGCCTATGAGCTGCTGGTGGCGCGGGGGCTGATCCAGTCGCGCCGCGGCGCCGGGTTCTATGTGCAGGCGCCAGCAGCGGCTGGGGAATGGGCGCAGGCGCCGGTGGCGCCGGCCGAGCGTACCGGGCTGGATATCAGCTGGTTATTGCGCAGCATGTTTCAGGAGGCGCCGCCCGATGGCGCCCTGTCTGGCAGCAGCGGCATGCTGCCGCCGGCCTGGATGGAGACAGACATGCTGGCGGGCGCGATGCGCCGCCTGGCGCGCATGCCGACTGGCTATTTGCTGAATTACGGCGTGCCGGAAGGCTATTTGCCTTTGCGCCAGCAGGTGGCGCGCCTGCTGCGCCGGGATGGCGTGGAACTGAATCCCGCCGGCAACCTGATGACCACGGGCGGCGTGACGCATGCGCTGAGCCTGGTTGCGCGCTATCTCACGCAGCCTGGCGATACCGTGCTGGTTGAGGATCCTTCCTGGTTTGTGGGCTTTGCCAATCTGGCGGCCCTGGGGATACGGCCCATCGGGGTGCCGCGCAGCACGCGCGGCTTGGATCTGGAACGCCTGGAAGAATTGGCGCAGCGGCACCGGCCACGGTTTTTTCTGTGCAATTCCGTGGTTCACAACCCGACCGGCAACGGCATGACGGCGCGTGTGGCGCACGAAGTCCTGCGCCTGGCCGAGCGCTACGACTTCATGGTGGTGGAAGACGATACCTATGGCGATTTGTCCAGCGGCGTGCCGATCCGGCTGGCGGCGCTGGATGGCCTTAAGCGGGTTATTCTGGTGGGCGGCTTTTCCAAAATGATGGCTGCCAGTTTGCGGGTGGGTTATCTGGCGGCGGCGCCTGGGCATGTCTCGGCGCTGTGCGATCTGAAGATGCTCAGCGGGCTGAGTTCGCCAGAAATGGGGGAACGCCTGGTGTATGCCATTCTGGCGGGCGGGCAGTACCGGCGCCATGTCCTGCGCGCCCGGGAGAAAACCGATACGGCGCGGCGGGTGTGCCACGAAAGACTGCGCGCGCTGGGCCTGGACCCTGGCCCCTTGCCGGATGCCGGCCTGTTCCTGTGGACGGATTGCTCGGTGGATGCCGAGCGTCTGGCCATGGCGGCGGCGGATCAAGGCCTGCTGCTGGCGCCTGGTTCATTGTTTTCGCCGTCGCAGCAGCCATCCACGCATATCCGTTTTTCCATTTCCCTGGCGCAGGATGAACAGGCCTGGGACAGACTGGCGCGGGCGCTGGCCAGCGTCAGGGGCTAGGATGGGAAAGTCACTTCCGAAAGCCAAGGACTATGCTACTGTGCGGTTAAATATGTCATTTCTTTTAACTGTGCCGCAGGGGGATTCCACCTGCCTGTTTTTGGAGTTCCCGCATGTCTGTACCGATCAATGCCTTGTCCGATAGCTTCTCCGTCGCTCCGCAGCTGCAGCCCGAAGATATGGCTGCGGTGGCGGCAGCCGGTTATCGCAGTGTCATTATCAACCGTCCGGATTTTGAAGCCGGTCCGGCGCAGCCGACGGCGGATGCCGTCACTGAAGCGGCTGTCGCGGCAGGCCTGCAATGCGTCTATCAGCCGGTGGTGAGCGGCGCGATGACAGCGGCTGATGTCGCCCGGTTTGCCGAATTGCTGCAGACACTGCCCGCGCCCGTGCTGGCCTACTGCCGCACCGGCACGCGTTGCAGCGTGCTGTATCGTGCTGCGGTCGGGAATTGATTTGCGCTGGCTCAAATAAAATCAAACAAAATCGCGTTTCCGGCATGGGAATAGTCGTATGCCCGCCGGTTTTCCGCTAGCATGAAACAGTATGATTCTCCGTTGCGCGGGTTCGCGCAACCGGGTAGCACCTTTCAATCAATACAGAACAAGGAGTAGGGTTATGTTCAAAAAGATTCTGATCCCGACTGACGGTTCCCCGCTGTCCATCCAGGCCGTCAATGCCGGCATCGCGTTTGCCCGTTCCGTTGGCGCCGAAGTCCTCGGCCTGTATGTGACGCAGCCGTTCGCGGCCACGATTGGTTTTGACGGCATGGCCGCCGCGTATGCCCTGACTGATGAAAATTACGAAAAGGCTGCCGCGGAGCAAGCCGACAAGTATCTGAAGCAAATCGGCGAGGCAGCCAAGGCTGCTGGCGTGGCGGTTCAGCTCAAGTCCGTGACCCATTTCAATGTGGCCGAAGGCATTGCCGAAGCCGCCAAGGAACAGGGCGCAGATCTGATCTTCATCGGCAGCCACGGCCGCAGCGGCCTGTCGCGCCTGCTGCTGGGCAGCGTGACCTCCAAGGTGCTGTCGCTGTCCTCGACCGCGGTGCTGGTGTACCGCGTGAAGGACGAGGACTGATCCTCCTGTGCTTGCCATGAGGTCTGGCGTGCGCCGGCTGCAAGGCAGACATGGCCGCCAGCCGCATTGACAGGCACATTGGCGGGCATAAAAAAACTCCGGTTCGCCGGAGTTTTTTTATTTCAGCGGCAAGCTTCTGCCGCAAGAGGCGCCGGGGGATGGGGCGCAGGGGTGGCGGTAGGGGTGGCGGTAGGCCGTGAACTCGGGCCATAATGAATAAAGGCGGGGCTGCTGTCGCCAGGCGTCCCGATTCTTGTGCCGTCCACCGCCAGGCGCAGGCCGTTATCGGCTGGCGGCGCCGTCCGGGCGGCCATTGGCCTGGGCCCCAAGGGCCCGTCTCACGCCTGAGGAGCGCGCCGATTCATGCTGTCAACCCTGACATCCTTCTCCGCTCTATACGCCGCCACCTTGCTGATGCTCTTGGGCACCGGCATGTTCAATACCTATATGGCCTTGCGCCTGACGGCGCAGTCCGTCAGTGAAATCTGGGTGGGCGGGCTGATCGCAGCCTACTATCTGGGCCTGGTCGGGGGCGCCCGCCTGGGGCATAAACTGATTATCCGGGTGGGGCATGTGCGCGCCTATGTGGCTTGCGCGGCCATCGCGACCGTCATGGTGCTGGCGCAGAGCCTGGGGGATTCGCTTTGGTTGTGGCTGCTGTTCCGCCTGATCTCCGGGCTGGCGATGGTCACACAGTTCATGGCGATAGAAAGCTGGCTCAATGAACAAACGGAAAACCATCAGCGCGGCCGGGTGTTCGCTTTCTATATGCTGGTGTCGGGCCTGGGCACCGTGCTGGGCCAATTGGCCTTGAGCGCTTATCCTGTGCTTGATTTGCGGCCGCTCACTTTTGTGGCGATCTGCCTGTCCGTCTGCCTGGTGCCGATTGCGCTGACCGCCCGTTCCCACCCGGCTGCGCAACTGCCCGCGCCGCTGGATGTGCCTTATTTCGTGCGCAAGGTGCCGCAGGCGCTGGCGGCCATTCTGGTCTCCGGCAACCTGACCGGCGCGTTCTACGGTCTGGCGCCAGTCTATGCAGCTAAGCAGGGGATGGATACGGCGCAGGCCGCTATTTTTGTCGCGATCGCCGTGGCCGCAGGCGTGCTCTCGCAATGGCCCATGGGCTGGCTGTCCGACAGGGTCAACCGGGTCGCGCTGATCCGGGTCAATTCGGTATTGCTGACGCTGATCGTGGTGCCGATGTGGTGGGGCAGCTATCTGCCGACCCTGGCGCTGATGGTGCTGGCCGGTCTCGCCGGTGTTCTGATGTTTACCTTGTATTCGCTCAGCACTGCATTTGCCAACGATCATGTGGATCAGGAACGGCGGGTCGGGCTGAGCGCCGTGCTGCTGATGGTCTATGGGCTGGGGGCCTGTATCGGGCCGCTGCTGGCCGGGGTGCTGATGGACAAGATCGGCCCTTCCTGGTTCTTTGTGTTCGTATCGGCTTGCAGTGTGCTCTTGGTGTTCATCATGAACCCGCGCCGGGTCACCCGCATGCAGCCTGCGGGGGATGCGCCGGTGCAGTTTGTGGCGACGCCGGATATTTCCCACGGTTCGCCGCTGGCGACCACGCTGGATCCGCGCAGCACGCCTGAGGACGACGTGTATATCGAAACCGTGGCCGTGGATAACACGCCCGTGACCGAGCAGGCGGGGCCGCAGCAGCCGCCAGCGGATGCGGCGCAAGCGGCTGGAGCAGAGGAAGCGGCGGCAGCGCAGGCAGAGGCAGCGGCGGAAGAGCCTTATATCGCGGGCGCTGTCACGGCCATTGCCGGGGGCGCGGCGATGATGCCGCCAGCCGAAGGCTCAGCGGGGCCAGAGCGCGACGATGGCGCCCATCGCAAGCCCGACACCGGCCCAGCCGCGTAAGCCCGGGCGTTCCTTGAACAGGCAGGCGCCAGCCAGGGCGCCTGCGGCAATCACACCGATATTCATGGCGGTGAATACCAGGGCCGGGTTATCCGGGTAGGCGCGGTGGGCGCGCAGATAAAAAACGATATTGCTGAAATTCAGCAGCCCGAGGGCGACGCCCCAGGCCAGGTCGCGCGGCGCCAGGCGTTGCCCGCGTTGCCACAGAAACAGGGCCATCACGATGGCAGCCAGCACGAAACAGATCAGCAGGACAGTGGCAAAGTGATCCTGGTGGCGCGCCACCTGCTTGAACAGGGTGTCCACGCTGCCATACGCAAACCATACGGCCAGCAGCAAGGCCCGGCTGCGCCTGGAGGCGGGCAGGGCGGCGGCTGAGGCCGCCTGCGGCGGGCCTTGCATCAGCAGGAGCAGGGCTGCCATGGCCAGCCCGATGCCTGCCAGGATGGCGGGCGTAAGCGTCTGGCCAAAAAACAGGAAAGCCGCCAGCAGCGGCAGGCAGACTGACAGCCGCTGCGCCGCATCGCTGCGGACAACGCCCGCATGTTTGACGGCGCTGCCCATGACCAGAAAACCGGCAGGCAGCACCAGCCCCAACGCCAGCAGCACCCACCATGGCGTGTGCATGTTCTGCCAGCCTGACAGGCTGGGCGGTAGCCAGATCAGGCACAACAGCGTGGCCAGCAGGTAGTTCACGGCAATCATGGTGGCGTGATCGCAGCCGCGCCGCGCCGACTGTTTGAGCAGCAGCGTGACGGCGACGCTGCTGCCTATTGCCAGTATCAGCGGGAACATGCGTGGCAGGATTCCCGGGCGGCGGGCGCGCTGGCTGACGCCGCAGCTGCGGCAGCCGCCATGTCGGCATCCTGGGCATGCACGGCGCCGGGCAACTGGGCGGCGGTATGCATGCCCAGGCGTTCCAGCAGCTTGCGGTCGGCATCAGCCTGAGGGTTGGGCGTGGTCAGCAGCATATCGCCATAGAAAATGGAATTGGCGCCCGCCAGGAAACATAGCGCCTGGATGCCCTCGGGCATTTCCTCGCGGCCTGCCGAGAGCCGCACGCGGGCGCGCGGCATGGTAATGCGCGCGACAGCGATGGTGCGCACGAACTCGAACGGGTCCAGCGTATCCAGGCCGGCCAGCGGGGTACCGGCAACCTGAACCAGGTTATTGATGGGCACTGACTCCGGGTAGGGCGACATATTGGCCAGCTGGGCGATCAGCCCGGCGCGTTCGCGGCGCGATTCGCCCAGGCCGACGATGCCGCCGCAGCAAATCTTGATGCCCGCTTCGCGGACATGCTGCAGGGTGTCCAGCCTGTCCTGGTAGGTGCGGGTGGTAATGATGCGGCCATAGAATTCCGGCGCGGTATCCAGGTTGTGGTTGTAGTAATCCAGCCCGGCTTCACTCAGTTCCTGCGCCTGTTCGGCTTCCAGCATGCCCAGCGTCATGCAGGTTTCCAGGCCCAGGCCGCGCACGGCGCGCACGATGCCGGTCAAGGCCTCCATATGGCGCGGCTTAGGGCGGCTCCAGGCCGCGCCCATGCAAAAACGCGTGGCGCCGGATGCTTTGGCGCGTTGCGCGGCATCCAGGATGGAATCGACATCCATGAGTTTGTCCGCCTGCACCGGTGTGTCGTAGTGCGACGACTGGGGACAGTAGGCACAGTCTTCGGCGCAGCCGCCGGTTTTGATGGATAGCAGCGTGGCCAGCTCGATGCGTGCCGGGTCGAAGTGTTCGCGATGCGCTTCCTGGGCCCGGAACAGCAGTTCCGGGAAGGGCAGGTCATACAGGGCCAGGATGGCTTCCCGGCTCCAGTCGCGCGCTGGCGCAAGCGCATCGGCCTGGCGCGGGGTCAGAGGAAGGGGGATTGCCGTGGTCGAGGCAGGCGCATGCGGGGAAAGGGACATGATGAACTCCTGTAATCGGCTGATCGTAGGAGGACGGGAAAGCAAATCTCAAGCAAGGATTTTGACGGCTTTTAGTGTTATTTTCGTGTTGTTTTTATGTGTTATGGTGATTTTTGGATTATCTTCCTTTATCTTCTGCGATATTCTCCTGGTTGCGTGGGCGCTAATTTTGTATCAAATTATTTCTTTTTGCTGGTTTGGGGGTGTTTGATGCGTCCGGTGAATGCCCGATTGCAGGATGGCGCGGGCGGGCGCGGCGGATTGTCCTGGGGGCGAGGCGTATAATCCCGCCATGGGCATTGTCAACATTTATGAACTTATGCACGCCAGTCTGCGTGCCGCAGGCGCCACGCTCCGCCGGGCCACACATGCGCAGGAAACAACACCCATTCAGGGCGCCATGGTTCAGGGAGCAGGCTTGTGAGCAGGAAAATCACCATTAATACCGCAGCGGATCTTGAAAAGCTCCGTATCTCCGGACGTCTGGCCGCTTCTGTGCTGGAAATGATCACGCCGTATGTCAAACCGGGTGTGTCCACGGAAGAGCTGGACGATATCTGCCGCGAATACATCATCAATGAGCTGCAGGCGACGCCGGCCAATATTGGCTATCACGGCTATACCAAGACGTCCTGCACCTCGGTCAATCATGTGGTCTGCCACGGTATTCCCACGCCGACGAAGATCCTCAAGGATGGCGATATCGTCAATATCGACGTCGCGCTGATCAAGGATGGCTACTACGGCGATACCAGCCGCATGTACTTCGTCGGCAAGGTAGGCCCGCTGGGCCGCCGCCTGGTGAATGTGACCTATGAGGCCATGCGGGCCGGGATCATGGTCGTGCGTCCGGGCGCTACGCTGGGCGATGTCGGCTATGCCATCCAGACCGTGGCGCACCGTGAGGGCTTTTCCGTGGTGCGCGAATACTGCGGGCACGGCATCGGCCGCGTCTATCACGATGAACCCCAAGTGCTGCATTACGGCAGCAAGGGGCAGGGCATCAAACTGGTCGAAGGCATGGTCTTTACCATCGAACCCATGATCAATGCCGGCCGCGCCGGCGTGAAAGTGCTGGGGGATGGCTGGACTGTCGTCACCAAGGATCATTCCCTGTCGGCGCAATGGGAGCATATGGTGGCGGTGACGGCCGACGGCTATGAACTGCTGACGCCGTGGCCCGAAGGCACTGGCGACTACCCCGAGATTCCCCTGGTGCACACCGTCGCCGTCTAAGGCTGGCGCGCGCCGCTTTCTTGTCTTAGGAGACCCTACGCGTGGCTTACGATAACAACAATGTGTTTGCGCGCATTCTGCGTGATGAGTTGCCCAGTATCCGTGTTTATGAAGACGAACACACGGTCGCATTCATGGACATCATGCCGCAGGCGCCCGGCCATGTGCTGGTGATTCCGCGCGAAGCGGCCGAAACATTGCTGGATTTGTCTGATGACGGCGCGCGCGCCGTCATCAGCACCACGCGCCGCCTGGCGATTGCCGCCAAGCAGGCATTCGCGCCCCAGGGCATTCTGATTGCCCAGATGAATGGCGCGGCAGCCGGGCAAACCGTGCCGCACATCCACTTCCATGTGATCCCGCGTAATGCTGGCGAGGAAGTGCTGGCTCATGCCGCTGAAAAGGGCGATATGACGGAACTGGTGGCGAATGCGGAAAAGCTGCGCGCGGTGCTGGCGGAGATGGCCAAGGCCGAAGCCTGATAGGCTGTCTGGCTGCCAGGACGGGGCCGGACTGAAATCACGCTATAAAAAAACCGCTGCCTGTCCATGAGACGGCAGCGGTTTTTCTTTGGGCTGGCCAGCCGTTCTATCAGGTGTCGGTTTTAGGCTGCACGGCTTGATAAAGCGCCTGCAGCAGATCGGATTGCGTGACGATACCGGTCAGGCGGCCCTCGGCATCCAGAATAGGGATATGCCGCAGGCGCTGCTGGGCAAATAGCGGGATCAGCGTGCTGATCGGGTCGTTCTCATTGGCGTGCGTGACAGGGGTTGTCATGAGATCGGCCACGGTGGGCTGGCTGGCCGGCTGGGGTTTGCGGCGGCTCAGCAAGGCGCGCAGGCCGCGTGGTGTCGGCGTGGCAGGGGCTGCGCTCAGCGTGGAGGCGGCGAAATCCGATGCGGTGGCAATGCCAAGCAAGTGATGGGCTTGATCGACAATCGGCAAAGCCTTGAGTTTATTGCTGCGTATGATTTCCCAGGCCTGTGGCTGAGGCGTGTCGGGCAAAGCGGCAATCGGTTCCGCGCTCATGATGTCGCGGCAATGCGTGGCGCCCAGTATGCGTTCATAGGTCGCGCTTTCGGTGTATTCCAGTACTTGGGCCAGTTCGCTGCGGCTGATATTGAGCGCCTGGTTGTAGCGCGCCAAGGCGCGGTCCAGGTCTTCGTCGGTGAAGCGGCTGGGCGTGGGCTTGGCGGGCGAGGCGGCCTTGGCCGGTTCCATATACGGATAGGCTTTGCCAGTCAGGTTGTTATAGATGGCGCCCAGGATGACCAGCAGCAGCGTGTCTGTGAATATGGGGACCAGGGCAAAGTAGAAGTCCGTGATATGGGTGAGGCTCGCAAAGAGCGCCACCGCCACGCCCGGGGGATGCACGCAGCGCAGAATGAACATGGCGGCCATGGCGCCGGACACGGCCAGCGCGGTGCTGGGCACGGGCGGCAGGCCTGCATGGGCGCACAGCACGCCGATGCAGGCGCCCGCGGTATTGCCCAGCACGGCCGCATAGGGCTGAGCCAGCGGGCTGCCGGGCAGCAGGAAAACCAGCAAAGAGGTTGCGCCCAGCGAACCCACCATCCAATAGGTATGCAGATCGTCGCCGATCATCCACTGGCTGAGCTGGGATGTCACCAGAATCGCCAGACCGGCGCCGATCAGGGCGCGCAGGCGTTCGCGATTATTGATTTGGAAGGGGGCTGGCTTGAGCGCCAGCAGCAGGCGATGCAGTAAACCGGACATGATGGCAAATCATAGATCGCTTTCGCCCGGGCGTGGTATTCAGGCCGCAGTTTTTCAAGAGATATGAAATCCTTTGAGTAATAAGAATAATTCTCATACAATTCTGGCTGTCCCGTCTCTTTGACCGCATGACCGCCCCTGCCAGTGACCCTGGCTGGCGGTTGCCGGAGCCCGCCTGTGTCAGTCAAAGCCCTTGCCCCTGCAGATCCCGTTGATGCGCTTTACCAAGACCACCAGGGGTGGCTGCATGGCTGGCTGCGCCGCCGCCTGGGCAATGATGCGGATGCCGCCGATCTGGTGCAGGATACGTTCCTGAGCGTGATTTGTTCGGGCAAGGCGGCGGAAATCATTGAACCGCGCTCCTATTTGACGACGATAGCGCGTTGCCTGGTGGCGCACCGCTACCGCCGCCGCCAGCTGGAAGAAGCCTATCTGCAGGCGTTGGCAGCATTGCCGGAAGAAGTTGAAATGTCTCCGGAAACCCGCGCGCTGGCGCTGGAAACTTTGCAGCGCCTGGACAAAATGCTGGATGGCTTGCCGCCCAGGGTGCGTGAAGCCTTTGTCATGGTGCATCTGCAAGGCGCCTCTTACCAGGAGGTCGCGCAAGCGCTGGGGGTGTCGGCCAGCTCGGTCAAGCAATACCTGATGCGTGCCAACCAGCAGGCTTTTCTGGTGTTGCTGGGATGAGCAGCATGGTTTCTTCCTGGTTGACGGGTGGCGACGGCGGGCGCGAAGAGATTGCGCGCGCCGCGGCGTACTGGATGACCGAACTGATGGCTGACGATGCGTCAGCCGAGACGCGCTGGCGGTGGCGGCAATGGATGGATGCGAATCCTGCGCACCGCGAAGCCTGGGCGCGTTTCGAAAGCCTGGGCGTGGGCATGCAGGCCCTGAACCCCACCGCGGCGCAGCAGGGGCTGGCAAGCCTGCATAATGCCGGACGGCGCCGCGCCCTCAAGCGCACGGCGGCTGTGGCAGCCGGCGGGGTGGGCCTGGGTGCCCTGATGCAGGTACAGGGCTGGCAGGCGCTGGTGGCGGATTACAGTACCGGCGTTGGCGAGCAGCGCCTGGTGACGCTGAGCGACGGCACGCGTGTCCTGCTCAATACGGATAGCGCGGTTGATATCGAATACACGGCAGGTCTGCGGCGGCTGCGGTTGCTGCGGGGCGAAATCCTGGTCGAGACCGGCAAGGATGGCCTGGATCGCCCCATGCGCGTGGAAACGGCCCAGGGCTGGATTGCGCCGCTGGGCACGCGCTTCATGGTCAGGCAGCGCCCCAGGGATACGGTTGTCGGCGTGCTGGAACATCGCGTAGTCCTGATGGCCGACGGCTGGTTGCGTTCCCATGTGCTGGAAGCCGGGCAGCTCGCTGTCATTCAGCCCGGAACGGGGCCTTCTATCCGGCCGCTGCGCGACGAGGAGAGCGCCTGGGCGCGCGGTGAACTGGCGGCCGATAACGTCCGCCTGGGTGATTTCGTCGATGAACTGGCCCGTTACCGCCGGGGCTGGCTGCTGTGTGATCCAGCAGTGGCCGATCTGCGTGTGACAGGGCTGTTCCCCTATATGGATACGGACCGGGTGCTAACCGCCATCACGCAGGCGCTGCCGGTGCGGGTGCAGCGCCGCAGCCGTTACTGGGTCAAGCTGGTGCCGGCCTGAGAGCCTGCGCGTGTGCAGGCGTAAGGGGCGCGGGCCGGGGGCGAGCGCTCCCCGGCGGCCGGTTTATATGGGCCTGAAACATATGGTTTCATCTTTCATGGCCGATAATCTGACCATTTCTCGTTCTCAATCCACCTACCTCTTAGATGGCGCCGCATTGCGTGGCGCAGGTAAATGGGTTCGTAGAGGAACAGGGAATGGAAGGAAAGCGCAGCGCTGCCCGTCAGGACAATCTGACTGCCAGCCCGGAGAGCACCGGTAAGCGCGGTTTGCGAGAAGCAGGTTGGGGAGCTGTGGTGCTGGCCGCTGGGCTGGCGCTGCAATTTGGCCCGGATACGGTGCAGGCGCAGGATGGCAGTGTGGTGGCAGCGGGCGCGCATACATTCAATATTGCGCCTGGGCCTTTGTCGCAAGCCTTGCGCCAGGCCGCCAGCGTCTCGGGCGAGGCGATTACATTTGTGCCTGCCTTGACGGAAGGGTTGAGCAGCCCTGGCCTGCAAGGTTCGTATTCGGCGGCCGAAGCATTCCGCCGTCTCTTGCTGGGCAGCAATCT
>NZ_JBQEKA010000009.1:61562-66823 GCF_052103615.1 Kerstersia sp.
CGACGGCACCTATGTGCTGCGCGTCCTGCCGCCGCAGTCCTCGTCAGGCGTGGCGAATCTGGAGGCGGTCGAAGTGGTGGGCACGCCTGAAGATCCCAAGGACGAGGTCTATCGCACCTCGCACTCGGTCAGCGTGCTGACGCGCGACGATATCGAGCGTTTCCGGGGCACTTCGGTCGGCGATATTTTCCAGGGAGTGCCAGGTGTCCTGGTGGGTGAAAACCGTAATTCCGGCGGCCTGGATGTGAACATCCGCGGCATGCAGGGCCAGGGCCGGGTGCCGGTGCTGATTGACGGCTCGCGCCAGGAAACCACGGTCTATCGAGGTTATGCCGGGGTGTCATCGCGTACCTATGTGGATCCTGATCTGATTGGCGGCGTGCGCATCGACAAGGGGCCTAGCATGGACGCCGGCGGTACCGGCGCGGTGGGCGGCCTGGTGAGCATGCGCACCCTGGAAGCCGACGATATCCTGCGCGATGGTGAATCATTTGGTTTGCGTCTGCGGGGGACGGCCATTGGCAACAACAGCGGTTCGCCGTCAGACCCGGGGCAGCGCGCCGGTCTGGCGGACAGCGGCAAATTCCGCATCAATTGCGTCTCCGACTTGCTGTGCTCGGGCGTGCATGACTTTGCCAATGCCTTGGGCCCGGAAGAAACGCTGGATCGCCCTGGCACGTTCACGCCCAAAAGCTGGGCTGGCAGCCTGGCGCTGGCGGGGCGCTTTGAGCGGGTGGAACTGGTCGGGGCCATTGCGCACCGGGAGCAGGGCAACTATTACGCCGGTAACCATGGCCCCAAGGCCGGGATGGAAATCGTCGATAGCTATGACGGCGGCTTCTGGACGGAAGTCGTGACCGAGCGCACCGGGGCATCCCGCTTCCGGGGCGGCGAACGCGTCGTCAACAGCAATTACAAAAGTGATTCGGCGCTGCTCAAGAGCAAGATCGACCTGGCGGAAGACCAGGAGCTGAAACTGAGCTGGCTGCGCTACCGCAGCACCTATGGCGAGCTCATGCCATCGCAGCTGATCTGGTACAGCGTGGTGCGCCAGACGGCCAACAGCGAAGTGACCGCCAATACCTGGACCAGCCAGTACCGCTGGAACCCGGCGGCCACGGATCTGATCGACCTGCAGACGAATCTTTGGCTGACGCGCACGCGCAGCATGAACAACAACTACTCCGATGACCTGAAGTACATGGGTTCGGAAACCGAGCGCTACCGCCGCTGGGGGCTGGACGCCAGCAACACCATGCGTTTCGAATGGCTGGGCACAACGGAAATCCGGTATGGCGGCGCCTTGCAGAAAGAGCACGTCACTTCCAGCCCGGATGGGGGCGGTTCGGCATTGCCTGAGGGCCGCCTGGGCGAGCGTACCGAGTACAGCGCTTTTGCGGCGCTGAAATATCAGCCCGTGGAAAGCATCACGCTGGATGCCGGCTTGCGCTACACGCGTTTCCGTTCGAATGACAACAAGCCTGTGCTGATGTCGGAAGCCAGCCGCTATTGCGTCGATAGCGCCGGTACTGGCGGGTGCGACGATATCTATCTGGATTCGCGTGGCAGCGGCTCTGCTCCCATGGTCGGCCTGACCTGGGAGCCGGTCTATGGCCTGCAATTCTATGCGCGGTATGCGGAAGCCCTGCGCATGCCCAGTCTGTTCGAGACGACTGCCGGTTACTCCGTCAGCTCGACGCCAGACGCCAATCTCAAGCCCGAACGCACCGTCAGCCGTGAGCTCGGCATTAACTACATGCTCGACGGCCTGCTGACCGATAGCGATAGCTTGCGCATGAAGCTGGCCTATTTCCGCAACCATACGCACAACTATCTCACCCGGACCATTCCCAATACGAATGAGGACAGCAGCGCGGGCAACAATGCTGCGCTGTTCCGGCTGCGCAATATCGACAATGTGAAGGTGAATGGCGTGGAACTGGGGGGCTCCTATGACCTCGGGCCGGTGTGGATGGAGTTCAGCGGCACCCGCTACAACAGCATCGAAGTCTGCCACGAGGGCAGCTACCGCAACGAGGAATGCACGGATTACGGTCTGGCCAGCAGCTATATCAACAACATGATTCCGCCCAACTGGCATGCCAGCCTGCTGCTTGGCACCCGCCTGTTCGATCAGCGCCTGACGGTGGGCATGCGCGGGACGTTCATGGGCAAGCGCAATCCTATGCCCGAGTACGACAGCCAGGGCGTGGACACGATCTTTGCCCGGCCGGTTGATTGGCATGCCTACAAGGTCTTCGATCTGTTCGCGTCTTATCGCTTCAACGAGAATTTCAGCGTTGATTTCAACATCGACAACATTACCGACCGCTATTACCTCGACGCGCTGAGCCTGGGCCTGGTGCCTGCGCCAGGACGCACGGCGCGCCTGAGCGCCACGGTGCAGTTCTGAGCGCGGCGGGATAAAGATCGTTATGTCGCGTGAGTGAGCCGGCCCGGCCTGTGTTGCCAGCCCACTTTCGCGCACACCATTTATGAAGAGGAAAATATCTATGACATTCGGAGCAAAAAAGCTGCTGCTGGCTTTTGGCGCCGCGCTGGTGCTGTCCGCATGCGGCGGCGGTACTGACAGCGGCTATGACGGCGATAGCGAGAACCCCGCCGGCTTGAATCAGCCCAGGCCGGCCATCCAGGTACTGGCGGGCGAGCAGGCTGTGTCACCCGGCAGCCCGGTTCAATTGGGCCAGACCATCGTTCTGGATGGCAAAGCCAGCAAGGGCGGCATCATCGGCTATCAGTGGGTGCTGAACCGCAAACCCATCAATAGCAAGGCGACGCTGGATAACGCCGGGGACTCCGTGGCGCGCATGCAGCCTGATGTGCCGGGCGAGTATCAGGTTGCCTTGATGGTCAGCAATGGCGCCTCGTCGGCAACGGCATCCGTCACCGTGCTGGTCGTCAATGAGGATCCGGTCGCGGTCGTGCCGGCAAGCGTGGAAGCCTTGCTGGGCGCCGTGCAGCTCGATGGCAGCGCCAGCGTTCCGCCTCTCAATGGCGATGCCGGGAAGCTGACGTACGCCTGGAACCTGATCGGCGTGCCGCCTGCGAGCGAATTGCGGTTCATGGATGCGGGGGAAGCGCAGCGCGCTGTGGCGCGTTTCAAGGCTGATAAGCCGGGCAAATATGAATTTGAATTGACGGTCAGGTATGGCGAGCGTGTCAGCGCGCCCGCCCGTGTGACGGTGAATGTCAGCGAGCCGTTTCGCAAGCCTATTGCGAAAATCACCGTGCCGCCCAGCACGGAAACGGTGGTGGTGGGCCAGGACATCGCGATTGACGGGCGGGACAGCCTGAAAGGCGCGGGCGATCATCTGGAATACCGCTGGAAGGTGGTCGCCGGGAAGTCGGGTTTGCCTGGCAGCGATCATGATGCGATTGTCTGGGACACCGATAAGCCGGTCATGCATTTCCGTCCGCGCGCTGCCGGCTTGCATCGGATCGAGCTTTTTGTCTTTGATGGCATTTCGCGCAGCGGCGCGACGCCGGTGACGGCCTTTGTACATGTCATGCCGGTGCCGGATCAGCCCAACCTTGCGCCCATTGCCCGGATCGGCCTGGACCAGGCGCCTGGCGGCATGGTGGAAACCGGCACGACGCTCATGCTGCAAGGCAATATGTCTTACGACATTGACGAATATGATCCTTACAAGCTGACGCACAAGTGGGAACTGCTGAGCGCGCCGAAGGACGCGGATACCGACGCGATCAAGGCCGTACTGGCGTCTAACTCCAGCATGCCGCAAGTGCTGTTCAACGCGAAAGGCGATTATGAAATTGCGTTGACAGTCGTGGACCAGCATGGCGCGGCATCGGAGCGCGTGGTGCAGACGTTCACCGCGACCAATGGCGCCAATCGCCGTCCGTCCGCGGTGATATATGAGTCGCGCGGCAACACCAATGCCGCAGTCGGCGCCTTGGTGACGCTGGATGGTTCGCAGAGCAGTGACCCGGACCGCAATAAGCTGACATACGAGTGGACCTTGGTGGATCGTCCCGATGGCAGCCAGGCAGTATTGAAGGCTGTGGGCAAGGATGGTGACCACGCGCAGTTCACCGTGGACAAGGCTGGCCCTTACTCCGCGACGCTGGTCGTGGTGGATTCCCATGGCGCGCGCAGCCTGCCATGGCCGCTGACGGTCTTTGCCAAGAGCAGCAATCACGCGCCGCAGGTGCGGCCGTCGCTGGGCAGCCAGCAGTACACCAACGTTGGCGCCACGGTTTATGACGCTGAGCAACCCTTGCTGATCGCGCCGCTAATCAAGGATAAAGAGTTCCGGGTCTATGCCAATGGCGATGAACAAGTACACAAGCTGACCTTGTGGCATGGCTTTGCGCTGGCTGCCAATGCGGTGGACCCGGATGGCGATACGCTGACCTATCTGTGGACCATGAAAAACCAGCCCAACGGCAGCAAATGGGAACTGGGCGAGAAATTTTGCTCGGTAGGCGGCGATTGGAGCGTGTCCAAGGGCGAATACCCGGATTGGCGGCGCGAGCTGGCGAATCTGGGGCAATGGACATGTCCGGATCTGACGCTGGCTCCGACGGTAACGGGCAACTACAGCATTGAGCTGATGGTCAGCGATGGTGTGGAGGCCACTGGGCCGTTTACGCTAAATATGAATGCGGCGCTCCGGGAGCAATATCCCACCCTGCTGCTGGAGGATTTGCTGATTGCTCACCGGTGGAACAATGCGGAACAGAAGGCTGTTGCGCAGCATCATGAGGATCAGATCTTCAAGCAGGAACTGTTCCCGTATCAGGTCACGCATGAACTCAAGCCCAAGGAAGCGGCCTTGCCTGTCTCGATGGGACTGACGGCGGCCTATGGGTTCAATGACGATGCCGTGCTGAAAACCTTCCGTCTGACGGCCATGGATCAGGACTACACCATTGTTGATCTGGACGCCTACGATAAGGATGCCGTCGAAAAACCGCGTTTTGCCGGTCTCGAAAATGGCATGGTGATTCCTCGTGGCAAATCGGTGGAGTTCCAGCTGATCTGGCCTATCAATCAACTGCAAGGTTGCGGTTTGAACTCAGGGGATCAGAACAATTTCGTCAACAAGAATGGCCTGGTGTGGAAGTTTGGCTTGAAGGAGCGGCCGGATTGGCGCTTTGAATACAACCCGGGCAATAACGTAGTCGCCACGAAGGAAGAGCAAGACTGGTGGGGGGATACGTATCTGGCCTGCGTGAAAGGATAAGCACGGGCAGGCAAGAAAGCGGGGCAGGGGCGC
>NZ_JBQEKA010000010.1:0-13932 GCF_052103615.1 Kerstersia sp.
GGTTTGCGCCACAAAGAAAAAGAAGCGCTGGCAGCCTTGCTGCGCAAGCTGCGCGGGGAAGGTGTCGCCGTGCTGTTGGTTGAGCACGATATGGACTTTGTCATGGGCCTGGTGGATCGTGTCGTGGTGATGGAATTCGGCCAGCGGATTGCCGAAGGCCTGCCCGAAGCCGTGCAGCGCGATCCCGCGGTGCTGGCTGCCTATCTGGGAGGCGTGGACGAATGAATACGGCAAACCCGCTGCCCGGGCCGCATGGCCGGCAGGAACCCCTGCTGAGCGTGCGCAGCCTGGGGGCCGCCTACGGGCACATCGAAGCGGTGTCAGCGCTCAGTCTTGAGGTTCGGCAGGGCCAGATCGTCACGGTGATCGGGCCCAATGGCGCGGGCAAGACCACGGCCCTGGCTGCCATCATGGGGGTTTTGCCCGCGACCGGCAGCGTGTGTTTCGACGGTGAGGAAGTGAGCGGAGACGGGGTGGAACAGCATGTGGCGCGCGGTATGGCGCTGGTGCCGGAAACCCGGGCGCTGTTCGCCAGCATGAGCGTGCAGGACAACCTGGAATTGGGGACCTTCCGTTTCCGCCGCGAACCGCGCGCGGCGCGGATGCAGGCGCTCGATGAGGTCTATGAATTATTCCCGCGGCTCAAAGAGCGCCGTTTGCAGGAGGCTGGCACCTTGTCGGGCGGAGAACGCCAGATGCTGGCGGTGGGCCGCGCGCTGATGAGCCGTCCGCGCCTGCTGATGCTCGATGAGCCCAGCCTGGGCCTGGCGCCGCTGATCGTGCGGGATATTTTCCGGATTCTGGCTGAATTGCGCCAGCGCGGGGTGTCCATCCTGCTGGTGGAGCAAAATGCCCGGGCGGCGCTGAAAGTGGCGGACGAGGCCTATGTGCTGGAACTGGGGCGGGTGGTGATGCACGGGCCCGCGGCCGAACTGGCCAATGACCCGCGCATTATCGAAACGTATCTGGGCGCCGCCGGCAGGCACCAGCGGACGCTGGTGTCCGGCTGAAAAAAACGGGGCGCTGTCTGCGCCCCGTTTTCATGGATCAGCCGATATGCTGATTCACATAGCGTTGGCCGCCGGATTTGAACAGCACGGACACGAGCAGGCCCAGCAGGCCGCCAGCCAGGGCCACGACGATCCAGCCCAGGCCGTTGCTATACAAGGGCAGGTGCTGGCTCAGCGTTTCCGCCAGGCTGGCTGGCAGCAGCTTGATATCGTTCAGGCCGTCGATGAACCCCATGATGGCTGCGCCGATCACAGCGCCAACATAAACGGCCTGGCGGCCGCCAAACCATTTATTGATGAACACCAGCACGATCAGCGTAATGGCGATCGGGTACAGGAACAGCAGCACGGGCGAAGCAAAGGTCAGGATGGTGGTCAGGCCGAAATTGGTAATGACCAGGCTCAGCAGGCCCAGCAGAATGACCCAGACGCGGTAGGACAGGCTGGGGAAAATACGGCTGAAGTATTCGGCCACGGAAGCCAGGCAGGCGATGGCGGTCGTCAGGCCCGTCAGGAAGATCACCGTGGCGAGCATCACGACACCCAGGCGCCCCATCAGCAGATCGACGATGCGGGTCAGAGCTTCGCCGCCATTGCTGGAAATGCCGAGCACGCTTGCGCTGCTGGCCCCCATGCCGGCCAGCGACAGCTGGATCAGCGCGAGCGCCACCACGGCAAAGATGCCGGAACGCACGAACAGGCCGGTCATGTGCTTGGCATCCACGCCCGAGTAGTGGGCGGCATCCAGAAAAATCTTGCCGAAGACGAAGGCTGCCAGCACATCCATGGTGTAGTAGCCCTGGGTGAAGCCCTTGCTGAAGGCGAAGTCGATGTAAGGGCCTGAGGGTTCGCGGAAGTCGCCGATGGGGTCGAAATAGGCAACCAGCACGATGGCCAGCAGCAGCACCAGGAAAATCGGGGTCAGGATATTACCAATGCGCTTGACGAACTTTTTTGGTTCCAGCGACAGGTAGATCGTGGCCCAGATGAACAGCACGGAAAAGACCAGCAAGGCCCATTGCATATAGTTCGCAACGATGTTTTCCGAGAGGAAAGGCGTGACCGTGATTTCATACACCACGGCAGCGGTACGCGGCACCACATAGATGGGGCCTAGCGTCATGAACAGCAGGATGGAGAAGAACACGGCAAAGCCGGGACTGACGCGGCCCGACAGTTTTTCGACGCTGCCGCCGGAAATGGAGAGCGCCATGATGGCGAGCAGCACCAGGCCCACGCCAGTAATCAGGAAGCCCGACATGGCGACCCAGGTATTGGTGCCTGCGGCCTGGCCCAGCGGGGGCGCGAAAATGATATTGCCTGCGCCCAGGAACATGGAAAACAGGAAAAACGATAGTGCAAGGAACTGCCGGAAGCTGATGGGTTGGGACATGTTCGGTGTACCTGTTTTTATTGGAAATGTCGTGCCGACAGCCGCGCCGTCAGCTTGACGGCAACGGCGTCACGACTTGTTCGATAAGCCGCGGCGAATCGGGGGAATGCCGCTTTGGCCCTGTGCTCAGGAAAAGGAGCCAGCCAGTTTGAAGCGGGTGACGGCGTAAGGGGAAAGCTCCTTGGGGGTGGTACCCGTGCTCATTTTCTGACTGATGAGCTGGGCTGAAATGGCGGCCAGCGTAATGCCCATATGCTGGTGGCCGAATGCGAAGCCGATGTTGGGGTGGTGCGGATGGGTGTCAATGACCGGCAGGGAGTCGGGCAGGGTAGGCCGCCGCCCCATCCATTCTTCCGCGGCGGGCAGCGTCTCTTGGGTTTGCGGCAGCAAACTGCCCAGATGGTGGCGCATAGAGGCGAAGCGGGCAGGTTGCGGCGGCAGCCCGGTGCCGCCCAGCTCGCTGAAACCCACGATGCGCAGGCCGCTATTGAGCTGGCTGATGAAAACATTGCGGTCAGCCGAGCAGATCGGCCCGTGCAGCAAGCCTTGCATCTGCGGCAAATGCAGGTGATAGCCGCGTTCTGCCATGAGCGGAATGCGCACGCCGAACTGGCGCAGCAAGTCCGCGCTATAGGCGCCTGCGCAAACCAGCGCCTGCCTGGCGATAATGTCTTGCCCGGCCTGGACGCGGACCTGGCCGCCATCGGCCGTGATGCGGCCGGCAGCGTGTTTGATGAAAGTGCCGCCGCGTTGCTGGAAGGCGGCGAACAGCGCCTGCGCCAGCCAATAAGGGTCCTGCACGCGGTAGGTATAGGGCAGCACGACGGCGTGGTGGATGGTCTCCCGCAGCGCGGGTTCCAGGCTGGCGGTTTCTTCCTTGTCGATCAGCCGCGCTTCTATGCCCCAGCGGCGGTAGAACTCGGCCTCCTGGGCGGCGGCTGCCTGCCCCGAGGCATGTTCCCAGACCCGCAGATAATGGGATGCCACCAGATGCTCGGAGAGCTGCTCATCGGCCAGCAGTTGCTGCCAGGCCGGCACCGCCTGCCGGTTGATCCAGGCCAGTGACTGGCGCGCATGCGCGACCTGGGCGGGACGCGCGGCCCAGGCGAAGCGCAGCATCCAGGGCAAACTGTTGCCCAGGTTGGCTAGCGGAACGGCCAAGGCGCCATTGCGCTGGGCCAGCAATGACGGAGCGCGCTTGAGCGTGCCCCAGGTGGATAGCGGATCGACCGATTCGGTCGTGATGAAACCCGCGTTGCCGAAGGTCGCGCCCATACCGGGCTCATCCTGATCGACCAGCGTGACTTGATAGCCGCGTTTCAGAAATTCCAGTGCCGAGCACAGGCCGAGCATGCCGGCGCCGATGATGATGCAGGTTTTGTCTTGGTTCATACAGGCTTCCTTGAATAGCGCCGCTGGGTCATGAGCCAGCTGGCGCCGGATGGAACTGATAGGAAGGGCAGCGCGGGTTCAGCGCGCTGCCTGCATGTAGGAATCAAAGGCGAGCGAAGCCGCTGCAATATCTTCAAGCGCGGTGCCGACGGCTTTGTAAACCGTGATTTCTTCGGCATCGCGGCGCCCGGCATGCTGGCCGCGGCACAGGTCTTCCAGCGTGGCGGCGACTTGTTCTGGCTGGAACGCGCCGGCCTTGATGGCTTCGAGGATGTCCCCGGCTTTCATCAGGGCTTCAGGCGTATCGACGAACACGGTAGCCTTGCGGAAACATTCCGCATCGCTTTCGATCATGGCGGGCGTGAAGCTGCCGATGAGATCAAGGTGGGTGCCGGGACGCAGCCAGTCGCCATGGATCAGCGGCGCATTGGAAAGCGTGGCGCAAGTGATGATATCGGCTTGCCGCGCAGCCTGTTCCAGATCCGGTGCAACACTGGCCTGCAAGCCGCTGGCCTGCAATTGCTGAGCCAGCCGGGCGGCAGCATCCGTATTGATATCCCAGACCTGGACGGTCTGAATGGGGCGTTCGCAGCGATAGGCGTCTGCCAGCAGGCTGGCGACACGGCCTGCGCCCACGACCAGCAAACGAGACGCGTCCGGCCGGCTGAGCCAGCGCGCGGCCAGGGCCGAGGCGGCCGCGGTACGGCGCGAGGTAATGACATCGCCGTCGAGAATCGCCAGCGGTTTGCCGGTGGCGGCGTCATACAGAATAAATACCGAGTGCAGGCCAGGCAAACCCTTGTCCTGGTTGCCCGGGAAAATCGACACGGTCTTGATGCCCAGCCGTTTGCCGCTTTGCCAGGCGGGCATCAGCAGCATGATGCCGCCAGCGGCATCATCGGCCCCTTCGACGACATGGTTATGGCGCAGGGGAACGGTACAGCCTTCAATGAACATCTGTTCGATGGCATGAATCAGCCCAGGGAAAGGGAGGTGTTGAAGGGTCTGGGCTTGATTTAAGGTTTGCATGTGATCTACCATCGTTGGCGCTGTTCAGGCGCTAGTGACGCATTTATTTTTTCGTATCAGAAATATATTTTCGTATCGGAAAAAACCATATAGGGGTTTTCCATGGGTTCCTGCGTGCAGCATGGCTGCCTGCAAGGGGTGAATGAAATGGCTTTGCAGAATAAAAATGTCTCCCCAGTCTCGCGTCAGGAGCCGGAGAGTAACGTCCTTGCCGTCAAGTTGCGCAGCCTGCGCCGGGCGGCGCGGCTGACTTTGCAGCAACTCAGCGACCGCTCTGGCATTTCGATTTCGGCCCTGTCGAAAATCGAAAACGGGCAGTTGTCGCCGACTTACGAAAAAATCGCGGCGCTGGCCAATGGGCTGGCCGTCAACGTCAGCGAGCTGTTCAGCGCTGAGCACGATGGGCCGGCGGGCTGTCCCGGGCGGCGCAGCGTGACCCGCCGCGGGCAGGGCGTGATCCACAATGCGCCGCAATATGTCTATGAAATCCTGAATGCCGATCTGGCCGAAAAACGCTTCATTCCCTTGCTGACCACTATCAAGGCGCATGATTCAGCGGAGTTTCCGGAGCTATTGCGGCACGATGGTGAAGAGTTCATGTATGTGCTGGATGGCTGTGTCGTGCTGCATACCGACAGCTATGCGCCCCTGACACTGCAGGTCGGTGACTCCTGTTATTTCGACAGCACCATGGGCCATGTCTGTGTGTCCAGCGGCGACGAGGATGCCACGATTCTTTGGGTCTGTTCGCACCCGACACTGCGCTGAAGCCGCTGCGCAGTGCCGGGGTTGTGACTGGCGGCCAGCCATATGGCGGCATTTTCCGCAGCCGGATTGTTGTTGCCCGGCCTCAGGATTTGTCAGCGGTGCCCATTTAACGATAAAATGCCAGATTAGCCCTGTAAATCTGTAACTGGGCCTGGTTTGGTTACCGGTTGCTGTCAGCCGCGCGTGAAGCTTTGTCGCGCGGTGCAAGCAGCCGTGTCGCTTTTTTCTTTTGCCTTGAACTGCCGATGGCGCGAGCCTGGGCCGGGAGAGGCTGACTGCTTACTACCGGAGTTTCTATCATGGCAGAACGTAAACGCGTACGCCGCAACACCC
The DNA here is from genome assembly GCF_052103615.1 of Kerstersia sp. Lineage (NCBI taxonomy): Bacteria > Pseudomonadati > Pseudomonadota > Betaproteobacteria > Burkholderiales > Alcaligenaceae > Kerstersia > Kerstersia sp. The sequence goes on from NZ_JBQEKA010000010.1 coordinate 5,926, forward strand.
TGGAGCGTCGTTGCCTGGGTAAGGCCTTCAAGCGTCTTTTCGTGAAGTCGCCCAAGGGCGTGTTCAAGATGCTGGAAAAGGTGAAGCGCGTCTAATGACGCCTTCTGCCTGGCTGTTCATGGCAGGATAGTGAACAGCAACCGGAAAAGCGGGCTTCATGCCCGCTTTTTTGCGTCTGCGGCATCGTGGCGGCAGGCGTCTGGAACGCAAGCCGGTGAGGGATGCTGGCATGCTTTCGCAGATTGATATTTTTCAAGAAAAGCGCAGAAAAAGCGCTGCCGCCCGGCAGCGGCTTGAGAGGGAAGGCGCATAATACCGGCAACAAAAGCGAATGTTTTTCATTTGCCCTAAGGTAAATGTAAGGATTGCCGGATGCTGGTTCCGTTTCTCATCATGTTGCGCGAAGGCCTGGAAGCCGCGCTGATTGTCGGCATTGTCGCCAACTATCTGCATCACACGGGCAGGCGGGCGCTGTTGCCAGCGGTGCTGCTGGGCATCCTGCTGGCGGTGGCGCTGTCCTTGCTGGCGGGCGCAGGGCTGCAATGGGCCGCCGCTGAATTTCCGCAAAAACAGCAGGAGCTGTTTGAAGGCGGCGTCGGATTGATCGCTGTGGGCGTGCTGACCGGCATGGTGTTCTGGATGCGCAACGCGGCGGCGGCGGTCAAACGCGGGCTGGAGTCATCTGTCGAGCACGCGGTTGCACGCGGGATGGGGGGCTGGGCCCTGGTGGGCATGGTGTTCCTGGCGGTGGCCCGCGAAGGCCTGGAATCCGTTTTCTTCTTGCTGGCGGTGTTTCAGCAAAGCCAGGATTGGCAGGTGCCGGTCGGCGCCTTGGCTGGCATTTTGTTGTCAGTGGTGCTGGGCTGGGGAATTTATGCCGGTGGTTTGCGCCTGAATCTGCGCCGTTTCTTCCGCTATACCGGTTTGTTTGTGCTGGTCGTGGCCGCCGGCCTGCTGGCGGGTTCCCTGCGCAAGTTCCACGAAGCGGGCGTCTGGAATATCGGCCAGCAGGTGTTGTTCGACATGGGCGATGTGCTGCCGATGGACAGCCCTTTGGGCACCGTGCTGTCAGGCGTGCTGGGGTACCAATCGGCCCCGGTGCTGAGCGAAGGGCTGGTGTATGCCGGCTATCTGGCGGTCGCGCTATTCCTTTTCCTGCGTCCCGCACGTTCTGCGGCGGCGCCGCTGCGCGCGGCTTCCCCGGCAGCGGCTGAGCCGGCGGCAGCCGGGGCCGTGGCTGAGGCGCCCGTTGCGCCTGCCCAGCCGGCCTGGCGGCCCTGGATTCTGCTGGCAACACTGCTGGTTTTGGCCAGCGGGGCCGCCTTTTATGCGGCGACGCTGGCCGCGCGCGCCAGGCCGGTCACGCCGCAGGGCACGCAGGTCACGATTACCATCGCGGGGCGAGAATGCTCGCCCAATACGGTGGAAGTCCCCGCCGGGCTGACGACGTTCACCATCATCAACCAGACCCAGCGCGCCCTGGAATGGGAAATCCTGGACGGTGTGATGGTCGTCGATGAGCGTGAAAACATTGCGCCGGGATTTACCCAGACGCTGCGGACGCGGCTCAAGCCAGGCACCTATGAAATGACCTGCGGCCTCTTGAGCAACCCGCGCGGAACGCTGGTGGTGCTGCCGTCTGAGGCTTCGCGCGCGGCGGCGGCGCGGCCGGAGCTGCTGCAGTATGTGGGCATGCTGGCGGAATATCAGGTGTTCCAGCGCCTGTCCCTGCGCTTGGCGCAGCGTGAGCTGGCCGCCGCGCAAACGGCCCTGGCTGCTGGCGATCTTGCCGCCGCCTTGCAATCCGCGGCGCAAGCGCGGGCTGCATATGCCCGGCTGCGGCCGCTGGCCGGGCAGTTCGCCGTCGCAGAGACGGAATTGGAACCGGCGGCAGGCAGTGGCAGCGGGTTTGCGGGCTGGATTGCGAGCCTGGAACGGGCGCGTGCCGGCACGCTTGCCGCGCGTGAACAGGCGGCCGATCAGGCGCAGGTGCTGCAGCAGGCCTTGGCCAGCCTGCAGGCCATGCAGGATGAATTGGCGCTGGCGCCCGCGCCGCTGGTGCATGGCACGGTGGCGGATTTGCGGGCGCAGGCAGGCCTGGCGGAAGACCCGGCCGAGTGGGTGGTGCTGCAAGGGGCGTTCGAGGGCGCCCAGCGCGTGGCGGCATTATTGCTGCCTTTGCTGGCGGAGGCCGAGCCGGAACAAGGGGTGGCGCTGAAAAGCGCATTCGAGGCCGCGGCGGCGTCGCTGTGCGCGCAGCCCCAATGCCGCGGCATTCGTGCGGAGGCGCCTGACGCCTCCGCGCGCAGCCTGACGGCAGGCCTGCTGCAGGTGGCGGCCGAGCAACTGGCCAAGGCAGCAAACGCCCTGGGCCTGGAGGAAAAACAGCCATGAGCAGGGATAAGGAACAGAAACCCGCCGCCGCGATGCCGAATACGCCGGGCCGCCGCGATGCCCTGCGCCGCATGAGTCTGGCAGGGCTAGCGGGGGCAGTGGCGCCGGCACTGGCCGTGGCGCAGCCTGGCGGCCAGGCCGGCGCCAGGGCCGCCGTCCCGGCAGAGGATCCTTTCGAACAGCGCCATGACTGGCGCGGGCCGCATCAGGCCGGTATTGCGACGCCCAGGCCCTTGGCGGGTTTGGTGGCAGCCTTTCATGTGCTGGCGGAAGACCGCGGGGCGCTGGCGCGCCTGTTCCAGACGCTGACGGCGCGCATTGCTTTTCTGACGCAAGGCGGCGTGCCGCCATCCTTGAATACCCGCTTGCCGCCAGCGGATTCCGGCATTCTGGGGCCGCGCGTGCGGCCGGATGCGCTGACGATCACGGTGGCTGCCGGGGATTCCCTGTTTGACGAGCGTTATGGTTTGGCGGGCATCAAACCCAGGCATTTGCAGCGCATGGCGCGTCATCCCAATGACGCTTTGAATGCCAATCTGTGCCATGGTGATCTGGCGCTGCAGATCTGCGCCAACACGCCGGATACGGTGATCCATGCTTTGCGCGACATCATCAAAACCATGCCGGATTTGCTGGTGCTGTCCTGGAAGCAGGAAGGCAATGTCGCGCCTACGGTAGCGGATCCCGGCCAGACGGAAGCGGCCAGCGCCCGCAATTTCCTGGGCTTCCGGGATGGCTCAGCCAATCCGGGGGTGCGGGATGCGGCCGAAATGGCGCGTGTGGTCTGGGTTGGGCCGGATCAGGGCGAACCGGCCTGGGCGGCGGGCGGCAGTTATATGGCGGTGCGGATTATCCGCAATTTCGTGGAGCGCTGGGACCGGACCCCGCTAGGGGAGCAGGAAGCCATTATTGGCCGCCGGCGCGATAGCGGCGCGCCGCTGGATGGGGCAAGCCATGCTTCCGAATTCAGTTCGGCGAATTATCAGGATGACCCGGAGGGCGAGCGGACGCCGCTGGATGCCCATGTCCGCCTGGCCAATCCCGCGACCCGGGCCCACGCTGGCCAGGGCAGCCTGATGCTGCGCCGCGGCTATAACTATTCCAACGGCGTGACCCGCTCCGGGCAGCTGGATATGGGCTTGCTGTTCATCTGCTACCAGGCTGATCTGGAGCAGGGCTTTCTGGCGGTACAGCGGCGTCTGGATGGTGAACCGCTGGAGGAGTACATCAAGCCTGTTGGCGGCGGTTTCTTCTTTGTGCTGCCGGGGGTGATGGCAGAGGGCGACTGGCTTGGGCGCAGCCTGCTGGAGGCCAGCGCATGAAGGCGCGGGCGCAAGCCGCGCTGCCATCCTGTTGCCCGCCATCTGCCGCGCGCGGCAGGTGGCGCCGCCTGTTTATTTTTTTCCATTGAACCAAGAGGGGTCGCAACCCATGAACTATCGACGTTTCCTTGTTTCCGCCTGCGTGGCGGGCCTGACCGGTCTGGCATCCCTGGGGGCCAGCGCGGAAGTCTCACCGTTGCAACTGGTGCAGCCGGTCGCCGAATACAAGCTGTATGTGATCGAAAACGCCGGGGATCTCGTCAAACATGCCCAGGCATTCACGGATGCGGTCAAGGCAGGGGATGTCGAGAAGGCCAAGGCGCTCTATGCGCCTACGCGTACTTACTATGAAAAGATCGAACCGGTTGCCGAACTTTTCAGCGATCTGGATTTCGCGATCGACTCGCGCGCGGACGACCATGAAAAAGAAGAGCAGGATCCGGCGTTTGGCGGTTTTCACCGCATCGAATACGGTCTGTGGTCGGAGAAGTCAGCCGCCGGCCTGGCGCCGGTGGCTGTCAAATTGCAGACTGATATCGAGGCCTTGGAGCAGCGCCTGGTCGATCTGACCTTCCCGCCCGAGAAAGTCGTGGGCGGCGCGGCCGCGCTGATGGAAGAAGTGGCGGCGACGAAGATTTCCGGCGAGGAAAACCGTTACAGCCAGACGGATCTGTGGGATTTCCAGGCCAATTTTGAAGGCGCTTACAAAATTGTGGATCTGCTGCGCCCGCTGCTGCAGAAGGAAGATCCGGCCTTTCTGGCCAAGACGGATGGCAACTTCAAGGTTGTTTTCGATACGCTGGCAAAGTACCGCAGCGCCGATGGCGGTTTTGAACGCTACGGCAAGCTGAGCGATACCGATCGCAAGGTGCTGGCGGCACGCGTCAATACGTTGGCCGAGGACCTGTCGCAGCTGCGCGGCTTGCTGGGTCTGGACTAAGGCCTGCGGTTCCTGGCCCATGGCCGGGAACCAGGAACTGAAACCGGTAGCGGTTTGGGCAGGGCCCGCGGCCAGCTGGCGCGGGCCCTGCTTGTTGAATGCGGCAATGCTTAGTGCAGCAATGCTTAGTGCAGCAATGCTTAATGCAGCAATGCTTAATGCAGGGTGACGCCTGGCGGGATGAGGTCGTCGTCGGCATCGTCTTCATCCTCGTCGGGCAGCTCGGTTTCGGTGAAACCGAAAGGCAGCAGGTCGGCCAGATCGTCGGAAACGTCCGAGACTTCGCCTTCCTGATCCAGTTTGACGAAGCGCGCGCCTTCTTCGTCGCTGATCTGGATCGCCCAGAGGAACACGCAGTCGTAAATGGCTTGCGGGTCTTCCTCGACGCCGCCGCGTGAACCCAGCCAATTGGCTGCTTCGCCGCCCATCTGGATGTGCATGGTCTCTTCGTCGGCCTCTTCGTCAGGGGAGAGGGGGATGCCGAAGGCGGCCCATTCCATTCCGTTTTCTGCCATGCCCGTCTCGGCGAAGACCGGTTTGCCGCTATAGGCGGTCAGCGCATCTGCGGTTTTGGCCAGCAGTTCGCGTTCTTCTTCGGTAAAACGGAAAACATCGTCGTCATGCATGATGGGGACTCTGGTAGCGGGCGCGGAATGCGGCCCTGAAAACATGGATGGTGCAGGCGCCATCATAGCGCGGCGGCTGCGGGATGCGTGGCGCAATGCCGCCGCCGGATGGCGCTTGGCGGCCCGGCACAGAAAAAAGGCCGCCAGGCCTGCCGGACATATTCGGCAGGCCTGGCGGCGATGGGATCCTGCGTGCCGGGGCACGCAGGATAGTGCCTGAGCCGGCTTACTTCAGCGCCTTGTAGCGCAGGCGCTTGGGCTGGGCGTCGTCGCCCAGACGGCGTTTTTTGTCGGCTTCATATTCCTGATAGTTGCCGTCGAAGAACTCGACATGCGAATCGCCTTCGAAGGCCAGGATATGCGTGGCGATGCGGTCCAGGAACCAGCGGTCGTGGCTGATGACCAGCACGCTGCCGGGAAATTCCAGCAAGGCATCTTCCAGGGCGCGCAGGGTTTCCACATCAAGGTCGTTGGACGGTTCGTCCAGCAGCAGCACGTTGCCGCCAGAGATCAGCGTCTTGGCCAGATGCAGCCGGCCGCGTTCACCGCCAGACAGCTGGCCGACCTGCTTGTTCTGATCGCCGCCCTTGAAATTGAAGCGGCCCAGATAGGCGCGCGCCGCCATTTCGAATTTGCCGACCGTCAGGATATCGGCGCCGTTGGACACGGCGTCAAAGACGGTCTTGCCATCTTCCAGCGAACCCCGCGACTGATCGACATAGGCCAGGCGCACGGTCTGGCCGATATCCACGCTGCCGCTGTCGGCTTGTTCCTGGCCGGCAATCATGCGGAACAGGGTGGATTTACCGGCGCCGTTGGGGCCGATAATGCCGACAATGGCGCCGGCCGGAATCTTGAAGCTCAGGTCTTCGATCAGCAGGCGGTCGCCATAGCCCTTATTGACCTGATTGAACTCGATGACTTCATTGCCCAGACGCTCACCCACGGGAATGAAAATTTCCTGGGTTTCATTGCGCTTCTGGTATTCATGCGAGGACAGTTCCTCGAAGCGGGCCAGACGCGCCTTGGCCTTGGCCTGGCGGCCCTTGGGATTCTGGCGCACCCATTCCAGTTCCTTGCGGATGGTTTTCTGGCGCGCCGATTCCGTGGCTTCTTCCTGCTCCAGGCGTTTTTCTTTCTGTTCCAGCCAGGAGCTGTAGTTGCCCTTCCAGGGGATGCCATGGCCGCGGTCCAGTTCAAGGATCCACTCGGCGGCATTGTCGAGGAAGTAGCGGTCGTGGGTGACGGCCACGACGGTGCCGGGGAATTTGTGCAGGAACTGTTCCAGCCATTCAACGCTTTCGGCGTCCAGGTGGTTGGTCGGTTCGTCGAGCAGCAGCATGTCGGGCTTGGACAGCAGCAGGCGGCACAGCGCCACGCGGCGTTTTTCACCGCCGGACAGCTTGCCGACGTTGGCGTCCCAGGGCGGCAGGCGCAGCGCGTCGGCGGCGATTTCCATCTGGGTTTCGATATCGTCGGAACCGCTGGTCGCCGCGGCGGCGATGATGGCTTCCAGCTCGGCCTGTTCGGCTGCCAGTTTGTCGAAGTCGGCATCCTCATCGGCGTAGGCGGCATAGACTTCATCCAGACGGCGGCGTGCCTGGAAGACGGCGCCCAGGCCTTCTTCGACCGACTGGCGGACGGTGTGTTCAGGATTGAGCTGCGGTTCCTGGGGCAGGTAACCGATGTTCAGCCCCGGCATGGGAATGGCTTCGCCTTCGATATCCTGATCGAGGCCGGCCATGATGCGCAGCAGCGTCGATTTGCCCGAGCCATTCAGGCCAAGCACGCCGATCTTGGCGCCAGGGAAGAAAGACAGGGAAATATCGCGCAGAATCTGGCGCTTGGGCGGCACGATCTTGCCAACCCGGTTCATGGTGAATACGTATTGAGCCATAAGCTTGTCGAGGAAAACCCTGCAAGGGACACTGGGAAGCATCCATTGTAGGCGGGACGCAGGCGCAATGCACTCTTGTCCGGGGGGCGGCAGCGCCCAGGCCAGGCTGGCTGGCCTGGGCCGAGGCGCAGCGCGGGCTGGCCGTGCCCCGCGGGGCAGCGCCGGCTCTCAGCCCCGATAGATCAGGGGTACGCGTTTGACATTGCACAGCAGTTCGTAGGAAATCGTGCCTGCTGCTGCCGCGACCTGGTTGATGTCCACCTGTGCGCCCCAGAGCTGCACCTGGCTGCCGATCCCGGCATCCGGCAGGCCGCTCAGATCCACCGTCAGCATATCCATGGAAACGCGGCCGATCAGGCGCGCCGCCTGGCCGTCCACGGCCACAGGCGTGCCATTGGGCGCGGTGCGCGGGTAGCCGTCGGCATAGCCGATGGCGACCAGGCCCACGCGGGTGGGCTGTTCTGCCGTGAAGCGGGCGCCGTAGCCCAGCGCTTCGCCCGGTTGCAGGATGCGGGTGGCGAAGACCTGGCTTTCCAGGCTCATCACCGGGCGCAGGCCATGGGAGGGAACGGGCATCGGGTCTGCGCCATACAGCAGAATGCCGGGGCGCGCCCAGTCGCCCTGGGCCTGAGGCCAGGCCAGCGTCGCGGCAGAGTTGCTGAGGCTGCATGCGCCGCCCAGGCGCTGGGCCACTGCCCGGAACTGTTCGATCTGGCGCAGCGTGGCAGGCTGGTCGGGCTCATCCGCCTGGGCCAAATGGGAAATCAGCGTGATATCCCCGACCTGGCGACAGGCGCGCAGACGCGCATGCATGGCATCGGCCTGCGC
>NZ_JBQEKA010000010.1:14032-63768 GCF_052103615.1 Kerstersia sp.
TATCCCCGACCTGGCGACAGGCGCGCAGACGCGCATGCATGGCATCGGCCTGCGCCGGCGCAAAGCCGGCGCGGTGCATGCCGGTGTCGATTTTCAGCCAGACATGCAGGCGCGGGTGGGTGGCAGATGAGGCAGATGGGGCGGATGGGACATCAGCGGCTTCAATCAGGGCAAGCTGGGATGTCTGGTGCACCACGACCCAGAGATCATGTTGCTGCGCCAGCTGCAGATCCTCGGCATCGAAAAAGCCTTCCAGCACCAGAATAGGGTGGGTGATGCCAGCCTGGCGCAGCGCCAGGGCTTCTTCGACGAAGGCGACGGCATAGCCGTCTGCGTCACGGGCCAGCGCCTGCGCGCAGCGGATGGCGCCATGGCCGTAGGCATTGGCTTTCAGGACGGCCAGCGCCTTGCCGCCGTGCAGGCGCTTGGCAACCTGGTAATTGTGCCGCAGGGCGTCGAGGTCGATCAGGGCAAAAGAGGGGCGCATCGGTATGGCCTAGCGGGTTTGATTGGCAGGAGAACGGGTGGCCAACGGGCGGTGGCGCGGCTGGTAACGGTCCAGCGCCAGGCCTTCGGTGCTGATTTCCGGGGTGCGGCCACTGACCAGATCGGCCGTCAGGCGGCCCGAGCCGCAGGCCATGGTCCAGCCCAGGGTGCCGTGGCCGGTGTTGAGGAACAGATTGGGATAGCGGGTGGCGCCGATCACAGGGGTGCTGTCCGGCGTCATCGGGCGCAGGCCGGTCCAGAATGTCGCCGCCGGGACATCCCCGCCGGGGAACAGGTCCTTGACAACCATTTCCAGCGTGGCGCGGCGGCGCGGATCCAGCCGCAAATCGAAACCTGCCAGTTCGGCCATGCCGCCGACACGGATGCGCTGGTCGAAGCGGGTCACGGCGATTTTGTAGGTTTCGTCCAGCACCGTCGATTGCGGCGCCAGGGCCGGGTCAAGCAGCGGCACCGTCAGGGAGTAGCCCTTGACGGGATAAACGGGCAGATCCAGCGCCAGGGATTGCAGCATGGCGCGTGAATAACTGCCCAGCGCCAGCACGTAGCGGTCAGCCTGAAACATCTGCTGGCCAGCCTGCACGCCCGTGATGCGGCCGCCTTCGACCTGCAGGCGCTCGATGGGCGTGTTCCAGCGGAATTCCACCCCTGCGCGTGCCGCAATATCGGCCAGGGCGCGCGTGAAAAGATGGCAGTCGCCGGTTTCGTCATTGGGCAGCCGCAAGCCGCCGGTCAGGCGGTCTTTGGCCTGGGCCAGCGCGGGCTCCACGCGCGGCAGCTCATCCGGCGTCAACAGCTCATAGGGCACGCCGCATTCCTGTAGCACGGCGATATCGCGCTGCACCGCGTCGATCTGAGCCTGGTTGCGGAACAGTTGCAGCGTTCCGCCGGTGCGGTGTTCGTACTGAATGCCGGTGTCAGCGCGCAATTGGCGCAGGCAATCACGGCTGTACTCCGCCACACGCGTCATGCGTTCCTTGTTGATCGCATAGCGTTCCGCGTTGCAGTTGCGCAGCATGTCCAGCATCCAGCGCAGCTGGAACAGGCTGCCATCCAGCCGGATGGCCAGCGGAGCGTGTTTCTGGAACAGCCACTTGATCGCCTTGAGCGGAATGCCGGGCGCGGCCCAGGGGGTAGAGTACCCCGGTGAGATCTGGCCGGCATTGCCGAAGCTGGTTTCATCGGCGGCGCCCGCCGCGCGGTCGATCAGGGTGACCTGCATTCCGGCGCGCGCGAGATAGTATGCGCTGGTGACGCCAATCACGCCGCCGCCGAGGACGATGACTTTCATGAGGAACAACTCCGTTCAAGGATGCAGGATGGCGATGGCAGCCATCCGGCGGAATGCCCCATGCAAGGCGTTTGCATGGAGACCTGGGCGCGGCGCCAGGGCGTGCCGGGTGAGGCCGGTGGCCTTGACGCCGCGCTGGCTTATTGCGTTTGCAAGAGGCTCTTGCGGCGGCCGTAGAGCAGGTAAACCACGATGCCGATCGCGCTCCAGATGAAGAACCACATCAGGGTCCGGGACGGCAGGCTGAAGAACAGGTACAGGCAGCCGCCGATGGCGCCCAGGCCGACCACCCAGACCAGCGGGGCCCGGAAGCGGCGCTCGCGGTTAGGTTCGCGTTTGCGCATGACCAGCAGGCTGGCGCCGACCGCGACAAATGCCATCAGCGTTCCAGCGTTGGCCAGCGCGGCGATTTCGTCCAGGCGGGCTGTGCCTGCCAGGCTGGCGACCAGCACCGTGGTCATCAGCGTGATGGCAACCGGCGTGCCGGTTTTCTGGTTGACCGAGGCCAGCCGTTTCGGCAGCAGGCCGTCACGCGCCATGACGAAGAAAATCCGGCTTTGGCCGTACAGGAAGGCCAGCAGTACCGTGGGCAGCGCCACGACGGCTGCGCCGGCGATGATGACCGCCATGCGGTCCTGCCCGATGCCGCGCAGGATCAGCGCCAGCGGCTCCGCGCTATTGCCCAGCGCAAGATAGCTCATGGCGCCCAGGGCAGCCAGAGAGACGAAAATGTAGATCGTGGTGCAGCCCAGCAGGGAGCCGACAATCCCGATGGCGAGATCGCGATCCGGGTTCTTGGCTTCTTCCGCCGCGGTGGCCACCGCATCGAAACCGGCATAGGCGAAGAACACAATGGCGGCTGCGGCCATCACGCCCCGTTCGACGCCATCTTCACCGACGGATTTGAAGAAACCGTAAGGCATGAATGGCTCGATATTGGCCACGTCGAAATGCTGCAGCGCGACATAGACAAACAAGGCCAGCGCGGAAAGCTTGATGAGGACGAGGACGGCATTGAAGGTCGCACTTTCTTTGGTGCCACGGATCAGCAGCCCGGCGACGACCACTGTGATCAGCACGGCAGGCAGGTTCACGACGCCGCCGGCGTCAGGCCCGGCCACGATCGCCTGCGGCAAATGAATGCCCATGCCGTTCAGGAATCCCACCATATAACCGGACCAGCCGACGGCAACCGTGCTGACGATCAGCGAGTACTCCAGGATCAGGCACCAGCCTACCACCCAGGCGATGACTTCGCCCAGGGCGACATAGGAATAGGTATAGGCGCCGCCGGCTGCCGGCATCATGGTAGCCATTTCCGCATAGGCCAGGGCAGCGCAGACGCAGACCAGTCCGGCGACCATAAAGGACAGCAGCACTGCCGGGCCGGCACGGTCGGCGCCGACGCCAACCAGCGTGAAGATCCCGGTTCCCACAATGGCGCCGATACCGAGCGCCACCAGATGTATCCAGGTCAAAGAACGCACTAGCCTGTGTTCAGGCGCGTGTTGCGTCAAGGTATCCAGTGATTTTCTTCTAAACATGCATGTCTCCATTTTTTATGGTTTTTTCTGACAGCGGTCCGGCAGGGGTGCGGCAGGCGATGGCCGGAGCGGCACGCCATGGCGTGGCGGTGCGCAAGCAGGATGCTGCGCCGCCGGCGCTCATGACGCCGCCATCAGTCTGGTTTTGTATAAAAGCGCTTGTGATTAGTATTCCTATTCATTAAAAGACGCAGGCAGCAACCGCGCATGGCCTGGCACAAAGGGAATGCCCGGGCCGGAGCAGAGTCTGACGCCTCTCGGAACGGAAATGGTTTTTGTTATGACGGCAGTGGAAAATTCTTTCTGAATGCCGTCAAATAATAAAAATCCAGTAAAAACAGGATTGTATGGCTTTGATTGCAGTTTATTTAACTAAAATATAACGGAGATAAAGTGAATTCACCTGAAGGCGAAATTGGCCATGAACGATAAAAGTGAAAAACACTCCCTGGATCGCATGGACAGGAAAATCCTGGCCATCCTGCAACGCCAGGGGCGCATTCCGATGACGGAATTGGCCGGGCTGGTGGGTTTATCGACGACGCCATGCGCCGAACGTGTCCGGCGCATGGAGCGGGCCGGGGTGATCACCGGCTATCACGCCAGCGTATCGCCGGATGCGCTGGGCAAGCCGCTGCTGGTATTTGTCGAGTTGCGCCTGTCGTCGAAATCAGAGGAAATCTTCGAGAAGATCCGTAAAGAGCTGATGCTGGTGCCTGATGTCCTGGCATGCCATCTGGTCGCAGGCAGTTTTGACTATCTGGTCAAGGCGCGGCTGGGCGGCATGCGGGAATACCGGCGCCTGCTGGGCGATATCCTCAAAAAGCTGCCGGTGGCAGCCGAATCGCATAGCTATATCGTCATGGAGGAGATCAAGGACACGCTGACCCTGCCGTTATAGGCTGGCAGGCATCAGCAGGCATCAGGCATCAGGCATCAGGCATCAGCATCAGCATCAGGTTTCAGGCGGCAGCGCAGCGTCACAGACCTGCCACCTTGTTTGCCTAGACTTGCGCTTTTCGACTACTTTGATGCCTGATTCCATGAAAATTACGCATTTATCCCTGACGTTGGCGATGTCCGTCCTGCTGGCCGCTTGTCATTCCTCTGATGATGAAGACAATGAGACCGGGCCGCCGCCGGTCGAACAGCCTGGGACTGGGGGCTAGAATCCGGGGGACGGGGGCGAGACGCCGGAACCCCAGCCCGAACCCGAACCTGAGCCCAAAGTCTTGCTGCAGGAAAGCTTTGCGGGCAGCACTTTGCCGGCAGGCTGGCGGCAGCACAATGGTGTCAATGGCGCGGCCTACGTCAAGGACGGCTCTTTGATCGTCAATGGGCGGGGGGACGATTACAACGCGACAGCGGTCATGCTGCCGCTGCCTGCCATCCAGAATTTCCGGCTGGATGCCGGCTTCACGCTGGCCGCCGCCAATAACAACTCGCGCTGGGTGTCGTTCATGTACCGGGTGTCCGACACGGCCAACCTGGAACCCTATTTTCAGGCTGCCTTCCGCCAGAATGCGGCCGCGTCGAATGGCACGGAGCTGGCCTATCGCAGCAATAATGGCTGGAACGTGACCCACACCGCGGCGTTTGACGAAGCACTGCAAGCCGGGAAAACCTACCGGGTCAGCATCGAAGCCTACAATGGCCGCGTCCGCCAGTATCTGGATGGCAAACTGCTGCATGATGCGGAAGTCGGCGACGTACGTCCCGGCACCTTTGGCATCCAGGCAGCCGGCGCGGAGATCCGTGTGCATGACATTACGATTAAAGAACAGCTGAAGGCCTTGCCCAGCATGGGCGATATCTATCCGGCGCCTCAGCAGGAAAGCGGCGTGGCCATGGCGCCTACGCTGATTGCCGCCGCGGATGCGGCTGGCGCGTCGTTGCGCGGCGCCGGCGGCATGTTGTTCGGGCTGGATGCCGCCCTGAATCTGGCCAGCGCTGGCGGGCAAAGTGAAGGCAGCCTGCTGCAAAAGCTGGAGACCGGCATGGCGGCGCTGCCCGCGCTGCGGATTGCCGATGCCGCGACCATCGAGGCGCTGGCGGCCGTTGCGGCAGAACGCAATCTGGTGGATTTGACGCTGGTCGCCGATGACGCGGATTTGCTGGCCTTGGCGCGCCAGCGTATTCCCATGGCCCGGACGGCGCTGGATCTGAGCCAATCGGCGCTGCGCAATACGCGCCAGGATCTGCTAACTGTTGTGCAGCAGACCAACCGTTCCGGCAGCAAAATCGCCATCCTGCCGGAACGCATGCTGGCGCGGGATGCCGTGGCATATTTGCAGCGCATGCTGATCACGCCCTGGGCCGTGTCGCAGCACACGACGCCGCAGGCGGCGGCGCAAATCCTGACGACAGGCATCAATGGCATCATCACGCCGGATGTCGAGGTATTCACAACGCTGCTGGAACGTTTTCCGGCCAATACCCTGTTGCGCATGCCGCTGGTGATAGGCCACCGGGGCGTGCCTTCGCTGGTGGATGAAAATACGCTGGAAGGCGCGCTCAAATCAGTGGAGCTGGGCGCGAACGCCGTGGAATCCGATATTTACCTGACGAGGGATAATCGCCTGGTCATCATCCACGACGATACGCTGGATCGCACCACTACCGGCAAGGGCAGCGTGGAAAACTATTCGCTGGCGGAGCTGCAAGCCTTGCGCACCAAGCCGCAGGGCCTGGCCATCCCGACGCTGGATGAATACTTTGGCGCCTTGCGCGGCAAACCCGTCACGCAGTTTGTGGAGATCAAGACAGGCAACCCGAATATCATCGCGCCGCTCAAGGCCTTGATCGAAGCATATGGCGTGCAGGATCAGGTCATCGTGATTTCCTTCCATCAGGATCAGCTGCGCCGCATGCGTGACATCATGCCGGAGATGTCCGCCGGCCTGTTGACCAGCACGCCGACAGGCGCGGCGCCTGCCGTGTTGCGCGCCATTCTGGCCGGCACCCAGGCCATGTCTTCTACCTTCAATCCTAGCTATGCCAATCTGAGCCGGGAGATTATGGAAGTGGCCAAGCATCGCGGCACGACATTCTGGCCGTGGACCTTTCGCGATCAGGCCGTGGCGGAAAATTACTACCAGTATGGCACCCATGGCCTGACCACGGACTATGCGCAATGGTTCAGTGATTACGCCGTCCGGGTGGCGCCGGTATCAGCCAGTATCAGCTTCGCGCAGAATACTGCTGCCGCCGCCGCCGTGACGCTGACGCATCAGAATGGCAAGACCACGGCCGCGCAGAGCGCCGAGATGGTCGTGGTGGACAGCACGGCTGCCTACCGCCAGGAAAATGGCCAGCTCATTTTTACCGGTGCGGGCCAGGCCACTGTGCTGCTGGGCTATACCCAGACGCTGACGGGAGGCCGCCAATACACCATTTTCTCTGAGCCGGTTACGGTGACGATTCGTTAAGCCGCGGCACCGGCGTCATGGTGAAATGAAAAAAAAGCGGTGCGGGCAAAATTTGCCCGCACCGCTTTTTGACGCTCGCCCAGTGCGGGCGGCGGTGTTTTAGTCGCGGAAATTGTTGAACTGCAAGGGCAGTTCGACCTCTGTGCCGCGCAGCAAGGCGATGGCCTCTTGCAGGTCATCGCGCTTTTTGCCGGTTACCCGCAGCTTGTCACCGGCAATCTGGGTTTCCACCTTGAGCTTGGCCGCCTTGATGGCAGCAATCAGTTTCTTGGAAACCGCTTGCTCTATCCCTTGCTTGACGGTGATTTTCTGGCGGGCGCCACCCAGGTTTTCCAGGGGATCGGCGACTTCCAGGCAACGCGTATCTATGCTGCGCGCGCTCAGACGGGCGCGCAGGATGTCGCGCATCTGGCCCAGCTGGAATGCGCTGGGCGCCGACAGGTTGACGATGAACTCTTCCAGTTCGAAGGCTGCCGTCACGCCCTTGAAGTCGAAGCGCGTGGCCAGTTCGCGATTGGCCTGATCAACAGCGTTACGCAGTTCGTGTTTGTCCACTTCCGACACGACGTCAAAACTAGGCATGCTTATTCCTTCTGTTCCGCAGGTGTCGCATTCTGCGGCATTTCAATCTTCACTTCCAGGATTTCGAAACTATCCTGGCGTTCGACATTGACCTTGATGTCGTCAGGATTGATGTTGACATACTTGGAAATGACAGCCAGCAGCTCCTGTTGCAACTGCGGCAGGTAATCGGGCGAGCTCTGGCCGGAGCGTTCATGCGCCAGGATGATCTGCAGGCGCTCCTTGGCCACGCTGGCCGTGGGCTTTTTCTGGCCCAGCAGGAAGGAGAGGAAGGACATGGCTTACTTCCCTCCGAACAGGCGCTTGAGCAGGCCGGGTTTCTCGTAGTCGGTAAAACGCAGCGGTTTGTCTTCGCCCAGGTAACGCGCAATGACGTCCTTGTAGGCTTCGGAGACGTCTTCACCTTCGAGGTGGATGCTGGCAATCCCCTGGTTGGAGGCTTGCAGCACGGCTTCGGATTCGGGGATGACACCGATCAGGCGGATGCGCAGAATGTCTTCGATATCCTGCAGCGATAGCATTTCACCTTCGGCCACGCGCTTGGGGCTGTAGCGCGTCAGCAGCAGGAATTCGCGTACCGGTTCGGCGCCGTCGATGGCGCGCTTGGACTTGGCTGACAGAATGCCGAGGATGCGGTCCGAGTCGCGCACCGAAGAGACTTCCGGGTTGGTCACGACCAAGGCGTCATCGGCGAAGTACGCAGCCATCAGCGCGCCGGTTTCGATACCGGCAGGCGAATCGCAGACAATGTACTCAAAGCCCATTTCCTTCAGTTCGTCCAGGACTTTGCCCACGCCTTCCAGCGTGAGCGCGTCTTTGTCGCGTGTTTGCGAAGCGGGCAGGATATAGAGGTTGTCGGTCTGCTTGTCCTTGATCAGCGCCTGCTTGAGCGAGGCATCGCCCTGGATGACGTTGACGAAGTCGTAAACGACGCGGCGCTCGCAGCCCAGAATGAGATCGAGATTGCGCAGGCCAACGTCAAAGTCGATGACAACGGTCTTGTGGCCGCGCAGGGCCAGGCCTGAAGAAAAGCTGGCGCTGGTGGTGGTCTTGCCTACCCCGCCCTTGCCGGATGTCACCACAACGATGCGAGTCATGAATCAGGAACCTTCTGAGGAATGAATGGAGATACAAACAAATGGAAGTACAAGCCTGTATCGTAAAGCAAAAGTAACAAAAACCACCGCTTCCAGGCGTAAAGCGGTGTTACCGCAGCCAATTAGAGTGGCATGACCGTCAAGGTTTCGCCATCCAGGCTGACACTGGCGGGTTTGTTGTGGACATCGCTGGGCAGTTTTTCCTCGACCACGCGGTAAATACCCGCGATGGCGATCAATTCCGGGTCCAGCTGCGTCGCAAAAATACGGGCATCGGTATCGCCGCGCGCGCCAGCCATGGCCTTGCCCCGCAATGGCCCATAAACATGGATATTGCCGTCAGCAATGATTTCCGCGCCGCTGCTGACCATGCCGATGATGACAAGATCCGCATGGCGGGCATAGACGCGCTGGCCCGAACGCAGCGGCCGGCGCAGAATCATGGCGGGCAGGCGCGAGGCCTGCGGCGCAGCGGTGCCGGTCGCGGCTGCCGCCGCAGGCGTATCGGCGGACTCTGCCGGCGCGGCCTGGCTGGCGACTACTTCGCCTTGCTGGTGCGGCACCGGCGCCGATGCGGCGTCGGCGGCTTCTGCGCTGGCCGGCCGCGCAGCCGGCAGCGGCGACAGGTCCACGGGCACCAGGCCGGCGGCGCGTGCCGCCGGGTGCTGCGCCTCATCGGCGATGAAACCGATAGGGGGCAGGCGGTGTTCGCGCAGCGCGGCCGCCAGGCCTGGCCAATCCAGCGGCGTGTCCAGGCCGCTGGCGTCTATGACCACCGGCTCGTTTTCAAACAGCGCCCCGACATCGGCCATGCGCTTTTCCAGATCGGCTTGCAGCGTTTTCAGTTTGGCGTCGCGCAGGACCAGGCGTACGGCGTAGAGCGTGGCGCTTTTGAAATCCAGCGCGGAATCAGATTGCTTGGCGCTCATGCTTTGGCCCAGGAATCCCGCAGCGTCGTGATGCGGTTGATGACTGGCGCCTCCGGGCGGGACAATTCGCGGTCAGCGGCAAAGTAGCCCAGCCGCTCGAACTGCCAGCGCTGGCCGGGTTCAGCCGTCAGACCCGGTTCCAGCCAGCCGCGGACGACCTTGATGGAATCGGGGTTGAGGAAATCCAGGAATTCCTTGTCGCCAGCATCCGGGAAGGCGTCCGAGAACAGCCGGTCATAGAGACGGATCTCGGCGGGCACCGCGTGAGCGGCGCTCACCCAGGTGATATTGCCCTTGACCTTGACGCTGTCGGCGCCAGACGTGCCGCTTTTGGTATCGGGCAGGTATTCGGCATGCACCTCGGTGATGTTGCCGTTGGCGTCCTTGCTGAAGCCCGTGCATTTCACGACATAGCCGTATTTCAGGCGCACCGTGTTGCCGGGGAACAGGCGGAAGTATTTCTTCGGCGCTTCTTCGCGGAAGTCGTCACGCTCTATCCACAGCTCGCGCGAGAACGGGAAGTGGCGCTGGCCGGCTTCCGGGTCATGCGGGTTGAGCGGGGCGCTGCAGGCTTCGGTCTGGCCTTCAGGATAATTGGTGATGATCAGCTTGACCGGGTCGAGCACCGCCACGGCGCGTTCGGCGACCGGGTCGAGGTCGTCGCGCAGCGCTTGTTCCAGCAGGCTGTAGTCAATGCGCGAGTCTGCGCGCGCCACGCCGATGCGTTCGCAGAACAGGCGGATGGCCGAAGGGGTATAACCGCGGCGGCGCAGGCCGACCAGGGTGGGCATGCGCGGGTCGTCCCAGCCTTCTACCAGGCCGTCTTGAACCAGCTTGAGCAGCTTGCGCTTGCTGGTCACGACATAGCTCAGGTTCAGGCGGGCGAATTCATATTGGTGCGGCAGCGGCTGGGCCAGCTGGCCCAATTCCGCCAGGCGCGCCAGGATCCAGTCATAGAAGGGCCGCTGGTCTTCAAATTCCAGGGTGCAGATGCTGTGGGTAATGCCTTCCAGCGCGTCCTCGACCGGGTGAGCCCAGGTGTACATCGGGTAGATGCACCATTTGTTGCCCGTGCGGTGGTGGTGGGCATGACGCACGCGGTAGAGCACCGGATCGCGGAGGTTGATATTGGGCGACGCCATGTCGATGCGGGCGCGCAGCACCAGGCTGCCGTCAGGGTGCTGGCCGTCGCGCATTTCGCGCAGGCGCTGCAGCGACTCGGCCGCCGGGCGGTCACGCCAGGGCGAGTTGGTGCCGGCTTCGGTCAGCGTGCCGCGGTTGGCGCGGATTTCATCAGCGCTTTGTTCGTCCACATAGGCATAGCCAGCTTCGATCAATGCTTCGGCAAAGCCGTACATATAGTCGAAGTAGTCGCTGGCAAAATACAGATTGTCTTCACCGGCTTCGGATTTCCAGTCGAAACCCAGCCAATGCACGGTGTCTTTGATAGCATCGACGTATTCCTGATTTTCTTTTTCAGGGTTGGTATCGTCGAAGCGCAGGTGGCAGACGCCGCCATAATCACGCGCCAGCCCGAAATTCAGGCAGATGCTTTTGGCATGGCCGATGTGCAGGTAGCCGTTGGGTTCCGGCGGGAACCGGGTGCGAATGCGCGCGGGATCCTGCTGGCCCTGCGCCTGCACGGAGGCAGGGCCGGGCGCGCCGGCCCAGAGCTTGCCGCGGAAGCGGTCGGCATTCAGGTCGGATTCGATGATTTGACGGATAAAATTGGAAACCGGCGCTACCGGCGGAACTTGGCTCATAACGCTGTGAGAATCGCGCAAAAGAAGTCGAAACATCAATTTTGCCACGGCTGCGGGAACAGGCTGTTATTCTCGCGAAATTGTCGGTTTTCCAGCAACGTTCTTGCATCAGGCTGGAGCACCGGTCTATCCGCAGCGGGCAGGCGGGGGAAGGGCGCCACCATGTCGCGGCGCGCAGGCACCGGCAGTGTCGCCGCTCTA
This sequence comes from Kerstersia sp., assembly GCF_052103615.1. Classification (NCBI taxonomy): domain Bacteria; kingdom Pseudomonadati; phylum Pseudomonadota; class Betaproteobacteria; order Burkholderiales; family Alcaligenaceae; genus Kerstersia; species Kerstersia sp. The sequence continues at coordinate 25,372 of NZ_JBQEKA010000010.1, forward strand.
GGCCTGACGATACGACAAAGCGGCGCAGCTGACCATATGGCTGTTGTACATTCAGGCCCGTTGCATTGTTGAGGGATCGGACTTTTCACCCATGACGGATTTCACTGCCCTGGCACTGGCCCAGGTCCAGTTCCTTGGCGGGCTGGGGTTCCACCAGACATTTCTGGCGCTGGCGGCGGCGCTGGCATGGCTGCTGTGCGCCATGAAGTGGCGCGCCCGCCGGGCCGCGGCCTGGCTGCCAGCCTATCGCTTCTGGGTCCGTTTTTTCGCCCTGGCGTGGGTGCTGGCCTTTGCTTCCGGCCTGCCTGTGCTGTTCCAGGCGGGCAGTTTGTGGCCTGGGCTGGGCGAGCGCGTCGGGAATGTCGCCGGGCCGCTGCTGGCTGCCATCGTCCTGACCGTATTCCTTTTCAAAACCTGCTTTCTGGGTGTCATGCTATTCGGGCAGATGCGCGTGTCGCCCCGGGTTCATGCGCTGAGCGTCTGCATGACGGCGGCTGGCCTGACGCTGACATTATTCTGGGAGCTGGCGCTCTTGGGCTGGACCCACGCGCCGGTCGGCTCCACCTGGTTCAATGGCCAATATTATGTGGATGACTGGCGGGCGCTGCTGTTTGACGGGCTGGCGCCTTGGATGCTGTTGCGTGTTCTGGCTGGCGGGTTCTTTGCCGTGGGCTGCCTGATGACCGGCATATCCGCCTGGCAATCCTTGCAGCGGGATTTGTCGGAGAGCGAAACCCGGGTGTTCTGGCTGGGCTGCTGGCTCGCGCTGGCTAGTCTTGTGGCCTGGGGCGCGGCCTTGCTGGTGCAGATGCCTTTGCTGGCCGCCTGGCAGCCGGTGCAGCTGGCCGCCCTGGCCGGGCTGTGGGAAAGCGGCAAAGAGGCGGCGTTCCTGTTGTTCGCCGTGCCGGATCCGGCCATGCAGGTGAATTTGACCGAGTGGCGTCTGGGCCTGGCTGATTGGCCCTGGCTGGCGCAGCAGGCCGAAGGGGCCTGGGCTGGTCTGGATCAGGCGTCGGGCATGCTGCCGCCAGTGATGACAGTGTTTCTGGCGGCGCGCCTGCTGGCCTTGTTGGCTTTGCTGGTGCTGCTGGCGCTGCTCTGGACGCTATGGACCGCGAAACGCCGCGGCGCGTTGCGCGTGTCGGCCTGGCCGGTCAGGCTGCGCCGCGTGCTGGCCTGGCTGACGCTGGCTGGCCTGTTCATGCTGGCTGTGTCCTTGTGGCTGGGGGAAATGGGGCGCGTGCCTTATTTCGTTGCCGGCACCATTACTTTTGCCGAGGTAGGCAATAGCCTGCCGGTCGCCGGGCTGTGGGCCAGTTTGCTGGCGTATGTGGCGGTGCTGGGGCTGGGCGTCTGGGGCTTTGCCAGGATGCTGTTCCAGGCTGCGCGCCATGGCGTGGTGCCGGTGCGGCGGGCAGGGGAGACACTGCGATGATGACGGGACTGGCCAATTCACTGGGCATGCAGGTCCAGGATCCTGCTTTCTGGCTGCCGCTGGCATGTCTGGCCGTGCTGTGGGTGCTGCTGATTGCCGGCGCGATTCTGGATGGCTTCGATCTGGGCGTGGGCGTGCTGTTGCCGCTGGCGCCGCCAGATGCCAGGCAGCGCCTCTGGGCGCATTTGGGCGCCTGGCGCGATGCCAATGGCGCCTGGCTGCTGCTTGCCGCCGGTTTGTTCGCCAGCGCCTTTCCGGCGGCCTGGGGGCAGGTGATGGGACGGCTCTATGCGCCGCTGACCCTGGTGCTGCTTGGCGGCATTTTGCGTGCCGTGTGCTTTGAGTTCCGCTACCGGGCGCGGCCGGCCGACCGTGCCCGCTGGCTCCATGGTTTCTGGGTCGGCGCGGTGCTGACGGCGCTGGGCCATGGCTGGGTGCTGGGGCGCATTGCCACCGGCTACCAGGGCGGCGTGACGTATCTGTTATTCGACCTGATGTGCGGCCTGTGCGCCTTGGCAACGTATATCGTGCTGGCCGCCAGCTGGTTATCGGCGCGCCTGCAGGGCAATTTGCAGGAGCGCGCCGTGAATTGGGCCAGGCGCATGATCCCCTGGAGCGCGACCGGGATGCTGGCGGTCGCCATGACCCTGGGCCTGCTCAATGGCGGGGTCTTGCATCGTTGGAGCAATGGCGGCGACTGGCGCGCCGCCCTGGCATTCTGGGGGGCGATGTTGTTGTGCATGATCGCCCTGGATTTCTCCCTGACGCGCCGCCGGGGCCGCCGGCGCAGCTGGCTGCCGTGCGTGCTGACCTTGCTGCTGTTGCTGTTGATGCTGATCGGGGTGGCCTTCAGCCTGTTCCCTTATCTCATTCTGGATGAAGTGACGATATGGGATGGCTCGGCCGACCCCGGTTCGCAGCGCCTGGCGCTGGCGGCGGCGGTGGTCGCAGTGCCGGTGCTGCTGGTCGTCAGTGTGATGAATTATCGGAGTCTGTTCGCCCGTCCGTCAGCGACAGGGGAATACTGACGCGCACCCGCAGGCCGCCGTCCGGGGCATCGTCCAGTTGCAGAACCCCTTGGTGGGCGCGTGCGATGGTGTCGGCCAGCGCCAGGCCCAGGCCGACATTGCCCGTGCGGGTGCGCGCGTCATCCAGGCGTAGAAAAGGCCGCAGAGCTTCGTGGCGCCGCTCGACCGGGATGCCCGGGCCGTGGTCATCCAGAATAATGTGGGCGTGCAGGGCATCGGCTTCCAGCGTGATGCGGATGGGCGGCTGGCCATGGTGCATGGCATTGCTGACCAAATTATCCAGCAGGCGGCGCAGCGCGCCGTCGTCCAGCCGCAGCCGGACTGGCCGCTGCAACAGGTCGTTGAATGCGATATCTAGCCCGCTGTTATGCCAGAGCTGCACATAGTCTTGCAGCCAGGCGCGGATTTCCAGCGCGGTGGGCTGGTAGGCGGCCGGGTCGCTGCCACGCACGAAATCCAGGAATTGGCCGATCATATGCTGCATATCCTGAAGGTCTTTGCGCATGCCTTCGCAGAAGGTCGGGTCACTGGACATTTCTATGCGCAGCCACATGCGTGACAAAGGCCCTTTCAGGTCGTGCGGCAGGCCCGCCAGCAAGGTGCGGCGCACGGCGTCGGATTCGGCCAGCGCATCGAGCATGGCATTGAACCGTTCGCCCAGCAGCCGGATTTCATCCGGGCCTGCGGGCTGGACGCGGCTGGGCTTGCCGGCGGCCAAGTGGTCGGCGGCTTCCGCCAGGCGTGTCATCGGGCGGGAAATATGCCAGGAAAACCAGCCGGCCAGCATCAGGACGCCGCTGAGTGTCAGCAGCCAGATCACGATGATATGGGCGGCCAGAGGGGGATCCAGGCGGTCCAGCGGCACCACCAGCCAGTCGGTGTCGGCCTTGTCCTGGGGATGCGACAGGGAAATATAGAGGCGTGCGGCCTGCCCCTGGCTGGCGGCGACCAGCGTGCCGTCGCCCAGGCTGGCATTCACGCGCTCGACAAAGGCCTGCAACTGGGGCGAGGCATTGACAGTGCGCGACAGCGAGCCCGACATGCCCTGCTGCGGATGCAACTGGGCATCAGCGGGCAATTGGCGGTTCCAGAGATACCATTGGCCATGCGAAGCGCGGCGCACAAAATCGACACGCTCTTCAGGTTCAATATGGGTCACGGCTGCCTGCAGGGTATGCAAGGCAGTGATGATCAAATCGTATTTGACGGGATCGACGTAGCGCTCCTGGTAGCGGTCGATCATGATCATGGTGACTGTGTGTGAAAACAACACAGCGCCCAGCACGAGAAAGGCAACCCGCGCGCGCAGCGAACGGGGAACCAGGTAACGGCAGGCCAGACGGCGCAAACGGCTCATTGCGGTCTTCAGGGGGCGAAGCGGTAACCGATGCCCCAGACCGTCTGGATCCAGCGCGGTTGCTTCGGGTCTTCCTCCAGCACGCGCCGCAGGCGCAGGATGGCGATGTCGATGGCGCGGTCATTGCGTTCGCCATCATCGTCACGTGCCAGCGCCAGCAGTTTTTCCCGGCTTAGCGGCTTGCCGGGATTGTTGACGAAGGCTTCCAGCAGATTGATTTCACCGCCAGTCAGATGCATGGGCTCCCCGGCGCGGAACAGTTGGCGCCGGATCGGGTCATAGGTGAATGGCCCGAAATTGACCGGATTGGTGCGGTTCAGGGCAGATGGCCCGACTTTGCGGCGCAGCACGGCTTCAATGCGTGCCAGCAGTTCGCGCGGATCGAAAGGCTTGCCCAGATAGTCGTCGGCCCCGGCTTCCAGGCCGCTGATCCGATCCTGCGTTTCGTCGCGGGCAGTCAGGAGGATAATGGGAATATCTTCTCCCTGTTCGCGCAACTGACGGCAGGCCTGGGCGCCGTCGCCGCCCGGCAGCATACGGTCCAGGACGATCAGATCCGGCGAGTAACGCGCAATGCGGGCAGGCAGATCGGTGGCGTCCGGGGCCAGCAGGGTGTCGTAGCCATGGCGGTTGAGGTATTCGGCGAGTAGCTGCCGCAGGGCAGGGTCGTCATCGACGACCAGCAGTTTGCTGGGAAGTTTGTCCATGGCGTAGAGGGAACGTAGAGGGAAGAAATCTAGGATGCGAGCAGTGTCGCTTGCGCGGGCGTGGTGATCAAGATGTGGAAACGCTTTGAAATGTTCCGCACCCAGGGCTTGACCTGGGAAAAAGCTGTATGGAATCAGGGAAATGCCTGGAAACTTGCGCTCAGGCGGCTGGCCGGCTGGCCGTCCGGGCTATGGCTGCCATTGCTGCCGTTGCTAGCGCTGCCGGGCCTGGCCTGGGCCGGATGGGATGATGCCAGCGGGCTGGAACGCCTGTCGCCCGTGCGGCTGTATGCGGTCCCGGAACCGGCGGCGCCCCAGGCCATCGCGCCGGAAGACCTGGACGCGCAGCAGCCGGGGATGGCGGAGGGGCTGGATGTCTATGGCCTGCACTGGCAGCCGGAGCTGCGCCCGCAGGGCGCTGTCGATGACGCGGCAGCAGGCAGTGGCAGCGGGCGCCATGTGGTGTTGGACGGCAGGCTGGGGGTAAGCAACGACGGGATGGCGCACTGGGTTTACCGTGGCGCGGACGGGCCGGATCTGGCATTCGGCGTCCTGCCGGGCAGCGGCTTGAAATTGTCCGGCAGCGCTCCCCTGGCGGGGGTGCGTTTGCAAAGCGGCCGGATGGACGGTGTGCTGGCGCCTGGCGCGGTGGGTTATTCCTCAGCCGTGGGCTGGCTGGACTATTCGCCCTGGAGCGCGGGGGCAGGCGCGGTTGAATATGGCGTGTCCGCCGGGCAGACGGCCGTGCGCTACGGTTGGCAAAACGACCTGACCCTGGAAGGGCAGGTGCAGACCGCGGCGAAAATGCGCAATGTCGGCTTGGGCGGCGTCTATTCGCTGGGCGAATGGGGGCGCTTGCGCGCCGGCGCGGCGCACAGCCGGCATGAGAGCGTCGAAGGCTCGCGCTACAACCTGGGGTATGTCGTGAATGTCTATGACTGGCTGGAAGTGGGCTACCGCGCCGAATATGCCATGAGTGGCTATAGCGACTTGAGCCGTTACGCGACCGGGCCGCTGGCGCAGCCCAGGATGCAGGGCACGCTGGAAACCGGGGTGCCGCTGGCAGGTTGGGGCACCATCAGCGGTACCTACTCGGATATGCGCTCCGGCAATACCACCGTGCAGCGCATGGGAATTGCGCACCGCCTGGCGCTGCGGCGCAATGTGCAGCTCAAATGGGAAGCGGACCGCGATATCGTCTCAGGTGATTACGGCATGCGCCTGAATCTCAGCATGCCAGTCAATCTGCTGGGTGATTGACGCAGGCGCGGGCCTGCCGGGAAGCGGCTCTTCCGGCCAGCGGTGCGCAGGAATGACATGCTGCCGGATTGCGGTACGATCCGGCAGGTAAAATGCTCACATGTCTAATTCGATTCCTGCGCCAGGCCTGGCGCATCTTCATCATGCCGAAGTCTGAAGCCCTGGAAGTCCTGCGGCGGGTCTTTGGCTACGAGTCATTCCGCGGCGAACAGCAGGACATCGTCGAACATGTGATTGATGGCGGCGATGCGCTGGTGCTGATGCCCACGGGCGGCGGCAAATCCATGTGTTACCAGATCCCTGCGCTGGTGCGCGAGGGAACGGGTATTGTCGTGTCGCCCCTGATCGCGCTGATGCAGGATCAGGTCGATGCGCTGACCGAACTGGGCGTCAGCGCCGCCTATCTGAACTCATCCCAGGATTGGCGGGAAGCCCGGGCGGTTGAGCAGCAATTCCTGGCGGGCGAGCTGGATTTGCTGTACGTCGCGCCGGAACGGCTGCTGACCGACCGTTGCCTGGATTTGCTGTCGCGGGGCCGGATTGCCCTATTTGCCATCGACGAAGCCCACTGCGTCAGCCAGTGGGGCCATGATTTCCGCCCGGAATATCTGGGCCTGTCCATGCTGCAGGAGCGCTGGCCGCAGGTGCCGCGCATCGCCCTGACCGCGACAGCGACCGCCGAAACACGCAGTGAGATCGCCCAGCGCCTGGCCCTGACAGAAGCGCGGCATTTCGTTTCCAGCTTCGACCGGCCGAATATCCGCTACCGCATTGTTGAAAAAGACGAGGTACGGCGCCAGCTGCTGGCCATGATCCGCGCTGAACATGAAGGCGAGGCCGGGATCGTTTACTGCCTGTCGCGGGCGCGGGTTGAGGAAACGGCAGATTTTCTTTGCCGCCAGGGAGTGCAGGCGCTGCCTTACCACGCTGGCCTGAGCCAGGCGGTGCGCGCCGAGAATCAGTCCCGCTTTCTGCGGGAAGACGGGCTGGTGATGGTGGCGACGATTGCGTTTGGCATGGGGATAGACAAGCCCGATGTCCGCTTTGTGGCCCACATCGACCTGCCCAAATCCATAGAAGGCTACTACCAGGAAACCGGGCGTGCCGGGCGCGATGGCCTGCCGGCCTCGGCCTGGCTGGCCTACGGCCTGCAGGATGTTGTGCAGCAGCGCCGCATGCTGGAAGAATCGCCGGGCGAGGAAGCCTTCAAGCGGCGCCAGGGGGCGAACCTGGATGCCATGCTGTCGCTCTGTGAAACCGTGTCCTGCCGCCGCCAGCAACTGCTGGCCTATTTCGGCCAGCGCATAGGCGCTTGCGGCAATTGCGATACCTGCCTGGAACCGCCGGAATCCTGGGATGGCACGGTTGCGGCGCAGAAATTGCTGTCCACGATCTACCGGCTTTGGCGTGAGCGCGGCCAACGGTACGGCGCCGGGCATCTGATCGACATTCTGCGCGGTAAACGCAGCGAAAAAATCACCCAGCAGCAGCATGACACCTTGAGCGTGTTCGGGGTGGGGGCGGATATGTCGGACAAGGCCTGGCGCAGCGTGATGCGCCAGTTGCTGGCGCAAGGGCTGGTCATGACCGATGCGGAAGGTTACGGCACGCTGGCGCTGACCGAAGCCAGCCGGGCGGTGCTCAAGGGTGAACGCCAGTTGATGCTGCGGCGCGAAAGCGAAAAGGCCGCCCGTTCTTCACGCAGCAGCGGCAAGGCCAGGGCCGCTTTGCTGGATTTGCCGCCGGAAGCGCTCAAAATATTCGAAGCCTTGCGCGCCTGGCGGGCAGAAATCGCCCGCCACCATGGTGTGCCTGCCTATGTGATCTTCCACGACGCGACCCTGCGCGAAATTGCCTTGCAGGCGCCCGAATCCCTGGAGGACCTGGGGCAGATCAGCGGTGTGGGCACACGCAAGCTGGAAGCCTACGGCGAGGAAATCCTGCAGCGGGTCTTGCAGCCGGTGTTGTAGCGGTTTGTTGTAGCGGTTGCTGCGGCGGCTAGGGCCGCTTGCTGGGCGGCTGCTGGCGGTAGCGCCCGCCGCGCCCGGCCGTTATCCGGCAGGGCGTGCAGGCCAGGGCAGGGTTAGTCGTCTGCCTGCTGTTGCAGGGCAGCGATGGCCTCATCTTCCAGAACAGGCAGGAAGCCGCCGCTTTCCCCATCGCGCAGGAACAGCAGGCCGGTGGCGACGCCGAAATAGGTGCCGTGCAGCTTGAGCGTGCCGGCTTCCACGCGCTGGCGGATGGACGGGAAGGTCATCAGGTTTTTCAGGCTGTGCTCGATGACGGCCAGTTCCAGCTTGCGCAGCGCATCCGGGCGTTCGGCAGGCAGTGTGCCCAGGCGGTCCGCCGTGGCGGCGATCTGCGACATCCATTTGCCGATGAAGTTGCCGGCCGTCAGCGGCTGGGCATGGTCGTAGAAGGAAGCAATGCCGCCGCAGGAAGCGTGGCCCAGCACAACGATATGCTTGACCTCCAGGCCTTCGACTGCAAATTCAATGGCTGCGCTGGTGCCGTGGTAAGAGTCGGAGTCAGGCTCGTAAGGCGGAACCAGGTTGGCGACGTTGCGGACGACAAACAACTCGCCCGGCCCCGCATCGAAAATGACTTCCGGGGAGACCCGGGAATCACAGCAGCCGATAATCAGGATTTCAGGGTGCTGGCCTTTTTCAGCAAGGTTTTTGTAGCGTTTGCGTTCACTGGGAAAGCGGCCAGAAAGAAACGAGCGATAGCCTTCGGTGAGGCGTGTGGGGAAATTTCGCATGGAAAGTGTCTTGTGTGAAAGCTCCGTCATTGTAAAACGCGACAGTCTTCCCCGCATGGAACATTTCCAGATTCTGGAATTTCCAGGCAGGTAGGTGCGTCAGACGGCCGGGGCAGACAGGTATTTTTATGAAGCTAAGGCACGCTCAAGCGGCGGCGCAACAGGGATGGCCAGGCGCGCAGGCGGCGCTGCGAGAGGCGTGTTGCGGCGGTGTGTGGTGCGGTGCGGGTTGCGGCGTGCGGTGGTGACGCAGTTGGCGGTGCAGTGGGTGGCGCAGTGGGCGGCGCTTGTGACGCGCTTGTCAGCGTGAGCCGACGACCAACACTTCTGCGTCCTGGCGACTGACGGTACGCATGCGGTGCGGCAGGGTAGCATCGAAATAAACCGCATCACCGCTTTCCAGGCGCCACACGCGCGAGCCCACCATCAGCTCCACGGCACCATGAATGACCAGCATGAATTCTTCGCCTTCATGCGGTTGAGCCGCTTGGCGATCAGGAAACTCGCGCGGCGGGATGACCACTACGGGCTGCATGGAGCGGATGCGGCGTTTTCCGGCCAGCGCCTGGTAGTGATACCCCAGCGAGCTGCCCGTGCGTATCATGGGCTGGCGATCCGCGACGCGCACGACACTGACGATTTCATCCAGGCCTTCCGGGCCGGATCCCAGAAGTTGGTCCCGCGTCAGGCCATAGGCGTGCGCCAGGAGTTCTATTGTGGTGTCCGACGGATTGCTGAGGCCGCGTTCCAGCTTGGAGAGGTAGCTGCGCGTCAATTCGGTGCGCAGCGCCAGCGCGGCCAGCGACAGCTGGTGCTGGCGGCGCAGGGTGCGCAGCCGGAAGGGCAGGTCTATGAGGGTATAGCGCGGGTCTTCGCGGTGCCCGGCCGTGGCCGGGCTGGCGCCAAGATGCCGGTCGGCATTCGCTGCCGCGGCGCCGGGCCGGGCATCAGACGGTATGTCTCTTGAGGCTGGCAAGGTATCAGAGCAGTTGCAGGCGCTTGGCGGCCGTTTCAGCCGCAGGCGTCGAAGGGTAGTCTTTGACGATACGCTGCAGCGCAGTCTTGGCGCCGGCGCGGTCATTCAGTTCAACCTTGCTGCCGGCAATGACGAGCAAGGCATCCGGCGCGCGCTGGCTGCTGGGGAAATTGCTCACCATTTCTTCGAGCAGCGCGACCGCGCCCTTGTAATCTTTCTGGGCGTAGCGGCTGCTGCCTTGGTAGAAACGGGCGTTGGGCGTCAGTGTGCTGTTGGGGTAAAGCACCACGAAGGCATTCAAGGCGTCGGAGGCTTCACCATATTGGCCGTTGCGGAACAGGTTGATGGCGCCGTCATAGGCGTCCTGTTCCTGCGGGTCGGAGGCGCTGTCTTCGGTGTCCTGGGCGGGTTTGGGCGCGTTTTGTTCTATGGCCTGCTGGGCAGAGCGCGAGGCATGTTCGACCTGGTCACGCAGACGCATGACTTCCAGCTGCAAGGCGTCAATCTGGTCTGCCAGCTGCAACTGCGCCCGCTGATTCTGTTCGGTCAGCTGGCGCACTTGCTGGCGCAGTTCCAGGATAGCGCGTCGCGCATCGTCATCCGCAAAGGCGTGTGCCGTCAGCGGTGTCGCCAGCGCCGCCAGAATGCAGGCGGACAGCAGGCGTTGGCGCAGGGATGAGGTCGATACGGTCATGATCACGATGCTCCTGGATCTGAAAGAAGAGGCGCGCCACGAGGGCGCGCCGGGGGGGGCTTAGCGGCGATACTGGATATCGACGCGGCGGTTTTCCGCATGGTCAGCTTCGGAGTTGCCGGTGCTGCGCGGCTTTTCCTTGCCGAAACTGATGGTTTCGATCTGTGCGTCATTGACGCCCAGCAAGGTCATCATGCGGCGCACGGCTTCGGCGCGGCGCTGACCCAGGGCCAGGTTGTACTCGGCGCCGCCACGGGCGTCGGTATTGCCTTCCAGCACGATTTGCTGGTTGCCATTGGCGCGCAGGTAGCCAGCGTGCGTTTCGATCAATTCACGGTATTGCTCGGGCACGGCATAGCTGTCGAACTCGAAGAACACCGAGCGTTGCTGAGCCAGTACGCTTTGCGGGTTGAACGGATCGAGAATCTGGCCGGAGGTGTTGCCACCACCGATGGCACCTGTGGAGGAACCGTTCGAACCTTGACCCGCGCTGTTGGCGGAGTCATCGAGCGGCACGCTGCTGCAGGCGGCAAGCGCTGCACTCAGTACCAGCAAAGAGGAGAATTTGACGAAGCGCGATCTCATGATATTTCCTTAAATCAGATAGGGGGAGATACACACGTTTGTAAGCATGGTGCCAATAAACTTGCCTGCCTTCTTTGCTGCACGGCTGGATGGCCGGGGATTTGTAGCGAATCAGGCAGGCTTGTTCCATTGGCATGTTAGCCATGGCCAGTAGTCATTCATTACTGCGGAAACGGTCCCCAAGTTGGCTCGCGGACTTCCCCGTTCAATACGGAGAGCGTCTGGCGGACGCGGCCATCGCTGGATACGGCAGACAGTACCCCGCGACCACCATTGACAGCAGCGTACAACACTTGCTGTCCGTTGGGGGAGAAGCTGGGTGACTGGTCATCGCTGCCGTTGGTCAGCAGCGTTTCCGTTCCCGAGGCCAAGTCAAGCATCGCGACCCGGAAACCGCCTTCGCGCCTCGAAATGTACAGCAAGCGCCGTCCGTCGGGGGAAACCCGCGGTGAAATGTTGTAATTTCCATTAAATGTGACACGACGAGTGTTGCTACCATCCAAATTTACCTGGTAGATCTGGGGGCTGCCCGCGCGGTCGCTGGTGAAGTAGAGGCTTTGGCCATCCGGGGCGAACACGGGTTCCGTGTCGATCAGCGGCGAACGCGTGACGCGGCGGAGGTTGGAGCCATCGGCATTGACCATATAGATTTGTGACAGACCGTCACGCGTCAGGACCACGGCCAGCTGGTTGCCGTCCGGCGACCAGGCCGGGGCCGAATTGCTGCCTTTATAGTTGGCAACGGCATGGCGGTCGCGGGTTGCCAGGGTGTGCGAATAAACAACAGGTTTGCCGGATTCGAAGCTGACGTAGGCCAGTTTCTTGCCGTCGGGCGACCAGGTCGGCGAAATGATGGGTTCCCGCGAACGCAGCGCGACACGCGGATTCTGGCCGTCGGCATCGGCGATTTGCAGCTCGTAGGTGCTGCCTTGCTTCAGCACATAGGCCAGGCGGGTGGAGAAGACGCCACGGACGCCGGTGATTTTTTCATAGATGCGGTCGGCGATCTGGTGGGCAATGCGGCGCAGCTCCGGCGCGGTGCCGGAATAGACCGCAGCGTCCAGCTGGCTGGCCAGGACGGTATCGACCAGGTGGTAACGGACTTCATAGCGGCCGCCGGCCTGGGTCACGGTGCCGTAGGCCAGGGTGTCGGCGCCACGGTCACGCCATTCGGCGAAATTGATTTCGTCGCCCGAGCGCGGTTGCGAAGCGCCGGTGGAAATCAGGCGGAATTGGCCGGTGCGGGAGAGGTCCGCGCGGATGATCTGGGAAATCTCGCGGCCTGCCGGATCATCACTGAAATCGGCAATGGCGATGGGGTACTGCTGGGCACCGGTGCCGGAAATATCCACACGCAGCTGGGCGTGGGCGGCCGGCAAGGCCAGGAACATGGCAGCCAGCACCAGCAGGCCGAGCAGACGTTGCATCCAGCTTGCCAGCAGGTTCTGCTGGTGTCGGTAGGCCAGTATGAGAGGCGGGAAAGTCATGTTGATGTGCTCCTGATCTTCAATCGTATAGACGATAGCTTACTGACATCTATCGTTTCAGGGTACTTGCCGGATGCCGGCGGGAAAACTGCCGCGCCGCGCGAACGGCGCGCGGCGCTTTTTGTGTCGGGACAAGCCGGTGTCCTCGGTGCCCTGTCGGTTAGATAGGATACCGTGCGTCCGGTTCGCCAAGTGTGACGCAGCTGTCACGATTCCTTGCGCCGGGGGCCTGCGCAGCGCAGTATCGGCGTGATGCTGCGCTGCTGTTACGTCGCGGCGAGTCATCAATCGTTCGGACGATAGATGACGTCGATCCGTTCCGGGTACCGGCCTGACGGCGGTTTCGGGAAGCTGCAACGGCGAATGCCGGTTTCGACGGCACGGTCGAAGGTGGCAATCCCCGACGAGCGCCGCAGGCCGACATTAAGCACCTGGCCGCTCTGGTTCAGCTGAACCACGAATTCGGCTGCCGGATTGCCGCCGCTGAGCTGTTCCGCCGTCGGGTGGAAGGACACGCCGGCCTTGATGCAGGCGCGCACCAGCGCCGCATAGCCGCTGTCGTCGCCGCCGCCAGCCTGGTTGCGGTTGGCGGCGCCGCCGGGCAGGCCAGCGGCGCCCAGCGCGTCGCCGCGCATGGCATCGCGCAACTGGCGGTCACGTTCGGCCTTGGCGGCTGCGGCCTTGCGGGCTTCTTCCGCTTTACGGGCGTCTTCCGCCTTTTTGGCTTCTTCGGCACGGCGGGCCTGTTCGGCGCGGCGCGCTTCTTCGGCTTTGCGTGCGTCTTCGGCCCGTTTGGCTTCTTCCGCTTTCTTGGCTTCTTCCGCCTTACGGGCGTCTTCTGCTTTTTTGGCTTCCTCGGCACGGCGGGCCTGTTCGGCGCGGCGTGTCTCTTCGGCGCGGCGCGCTTCTTCGGCCTTGCGCGCATCTTCGGCGCGTTTGGCTTCATCGGCGCGGCGAGCCTGTTCGGCACGGCGGGCTTCTTCGGCCTTGCGCGCGTCCTCGGCGCGTTTGGCTTCTTCCGCGCGGCGTGCCTGTTCGGCAAGACGGGTTTCTTCCGCTTTGCGCGCTGCTTCGGCCTTGCGCTTTTCTTCCAGCGCAATGTCGGGATCAGGCGCCTGCGGCTCCGGGGGCTTGGGCGGAGGAGGCGGCGGCGGTGGCGGCGGGGGAGGAGGCGGTTCCGGTTTCGGTTCGGGCTTGGGGGCCGGGGCCGGTTTGGGCTGCGGCGTTTCAGGCGGAGCCGTTTCCGGCTGGCCGGCGTTCGGGCTGTCGCCCGGCGCCCACATTTCCACCTGGATGGGCCGGGCATCGTCCTTGCTGGTCCACATGCCGATAACGACCAGCAATACCAGCACGCCGTGCGCCACCAAGGATTGCACCAGCGCCTTGCGCGGCAGCTTGGGAGCGTCGTCGTCCTGCGTCACGTTAGGATCGGGATCGCGTGCGGATTTCATGTCTCGGGGCTCAACGCTTGCCAGGCTTGCGGTTGTCGGATGCTTGCTGATCTACCAGCAGGCCCAGGCGGGCAACGCCCGCGGCACGCAGGGTATCCATGACCTTCATGACCTCTTCATAGGGAACCTTGCCATCGGCGGCGATGACAACCGGCGTATCCGGTGTCAGGCGGCCCAGGACGGCAGACACCAGGTCAGCGCGGTTGATGCTTTCGACTTCGGCGCCGGCCTCACGCATGCGCAGGCCCAGCTTGCCGTCTGCTTCCAGCTGGATTTCCAGGGGCGTGCTGGGGATCTGGTCGGCCTGTCCCACTGTCGGCAGATTGATCAGGCCGGGGGTAATCAGCGGCGCGGTCACCATGAAGATGACCAGCAGCACCAGCATGACGTCGATGTACGGGACGACGTTGATCTCGTTTTTCAGGCGGCGGCCGCCGCGGCCACCACGCGAGCGTAGTGATGCCATCAGCGCACCTGACGTTGGAGGATGTTAAGGAATTCGTCCATGAAGTTTTCAAAGCGCAGCGCCAGCCGGTCGATATCGTGGGTATAGCGGTTATAGGCCACGACAGCGGGAATGGCGGCAAACAGGCCGATGGCCGTGGCGATCAGGGCTTCGGCAATGCCGGGCGCGACAGAGGCCAGGGTTGCCTGCTGCACGTGCGCCAGGCCGACGAAGGCGTGCATGATGCCCCAGACCGTGCCCAGCAGGCCGATATAGGGGCTGACCGAACCGGCGGAAGCCAGGAAGTTCAGGTTGGATTCCAGGCTATCGACTTCGCGCTGGTAGGCGGCGCGCATGGCGCGGTTCGGGCCTTCCAGCAGGGCGGCGTGGTCGGCGGGCGGATTCCGGCGCACTTTGGTGAATTCCGTCATGCCGGCGTCAAAGATGCGCGCCAGGGCGCCATGTTCGTTGCGGTGGGTGCTGACGGATTGCTGCAGCATGTTCAGGTCGCCGCCGGACCAGAAATCATTTTCGAAGCGGCGTGTCAGGGATTGTTCCCTGCGCAGTGTGCTGCGTTTGCCGAAAATGAAGGTCCAGGACAGGATGGAGATCAATACCAGCAGCAGCATGATGACCTGAACCGGAATGCTCGCGTTCAGGATCAGCGACAGTATCGACATATCGGCGGAGGAGGATGCCATGGAGGATGATTCCGTTATTCCGAAATGAAAGTAAGCAAAGTGGAGCGCAGCGGTTCAGGCACAGGCATGGGCCGCATGGTGTCAACGTTGACGCAACAGACTTGGATGGTACTGGTGGCAAGCAGTTCCGTGCCGCGCAGGACTTCCTGAAAAAAATCGACAGAAGCGCCGCCAATCCGGGTGATCTGGCTGCGTATCGTGAGCAGGTCATCGAGCCGGGCCGAGCGCTTGTACTGGATGCCGACTTCGCGCACCACGAACACAGCGCCCGTTTCGCGGGCGTATTCCGCCTGGTTCACGCCCAGCCGCCGCAACCATTCGGTGCGGGCGCGCTCCATGAACTTCAGGTAGTTGGCATAGAACACGACACCGCCGGCATCCGTGTCTTCATAGTAAACACGGACAGGCAGAATTTCACCGGCCGGGGTGGGTTGGGAGAGAACCGTCATTGTTTCAGTCCTGCGGGCAAGGGATGGGATTAGTAAGCCTCAAGGGTTGCCAGGATGGCTTCCACCGCCTGGGCCACGGGAATGTGCTCGGCATTGCCAGCGCGGCGGCTCTGGACTTCGACGATACCGTCCTTGAGGCCGCGTTCGCCAATGGTGACACGCACCGGCACGCCGATCAGCTCCCATTCGGCGAACATCACGCCAGGGCGCTGGTCGCGGTCATCCAGAATGACGTCGATGCCGCGCGCCTGCAGGGCGGCATAAATGGCTTCGGCCTGTTCGCGCACGGCTTCGCTCTTGCCCCAGCCCACCGGGCACAGCACGACTTCGAAGGGGGCCAGCGCGCGCGGCCAGACAATGCCCTTGTCGTCATGGTTCTGCTCGATGGCGGCGCCGACGATACGGGTCACGCCGATACCGTAGCAGCCCATCTGCATCAGCGCCGGCTTGCCGGTTTCGTCCAGGAAGGTGGCTTTCAGCGCTTCCGAGTACTTGGTGCCCAGGTAGAACACATGGCCGGTTTCGATGCCGCGCTGGATGGCCAGCTGGCCGCCGGAGGGAGCCGGGTCACCAGCCACCGCATTGCGGATATCGGCCACCAGTTCCGGTTCGGCGAGGTCGCGGCCCCAATTGGCGCCCGCGTAGTGGAAGCCGTCGTCATTGGCGCCGACGACAAAGTCGCTCATGCGGGCGACTGTGGTGTCGGCCACGACGCGCACCGGCTGGCGGGGCGATACCGGGCCCAGCGAGCCGGGATGGGCGCCGAAATGTTCGACGATCTCGGCTTCGGTGGCAAAGCGCCAGCCTGCCTTCAGGCCCGGCAGCTTGCCGACCTTGACCTCGTTCAGTTCGTGGTCGCCGCGGATCAGCAGCAGCCAGACCGTGGTGCGGCCGCTTTCTGCCTCTTCGGTTGCCAGCACGACCGATTTCACAGTCTGGGTCAGCGGCAGGCCAAGCTGGGCGGCCACTTCTTCGCATTTGCTGGCATTGGGCGTGGCGATTTTTTCCAGCGCTTTGGCGCCTGCGGCGCGCTCCGGCAGCAGGCAGGGCGCTTCGGCCAGCTCCATGTTGGCCGCGTAGTCACTGCCCGGATCGTAAACAATCAGGTCTTCGCCCGTGTCGGCAATGACCTGGAATTCATGGCTGCGGCTGCCGCCGATCGAGCCGGTGTCGGCGGCAACCGCGCGGAAGACCAGGCCCAGACGCGTGAAGATGCGCATATAGGCTTCGTACATGGTGTCGTAGCTGGCTTGCGCGCCGGCTTCGTCACGGTCGAAGGAGTAGGCGTCCTTCATGGTGAATTCGCGGCCGCGCATGACCCCGAAGCGGGGGCGGCGTTCGTCGCGGAATTTGGTCTGGATGTGATAGAAATTCACCGGCAGCTGGCGCCAGCTATGGATTTCGTTGCGGGCGATGTCGGTAATGACTTCTTCGGAAGTGGGCTGCAGCACGAAGTCGCGGCCATGGCGGTCCTTGATGCGCAGCAATTCCGGGCCATATTGCTCCCAGCGGCCGGATTCGACCCACAGCTCGGCGGGCTGAACCACGGGCATCAGCAGTTCCAGGGCGCCGGCCTGGTTCATTTCTTCGCGCACGATGGCTTCCACCTTGCGGATCACCTTCAGCCCGAGCGGCATGTAGTTGTAGATGCCGCCGGCCAGTTTGCGGATCATCCCGGCACGGGTCATGAGCCGGTGGCTGGTGACCTCCGCGTCGGAGGGAGCTTCTTTGAGGGTGTTCAGATGGTAACGTGAAGCGCGCATGGTATGAATGAGGCTCGAAGTAAGGGTCGAATCGGATCGGCAGAAGAAAAGGCTGACCGTATAATCACATGTAATTGTATTGAATTCGCTGGGGGTGGCTGATGCTTGACCGTGAAGGCTATCGTCCCAATGTCGGCATTATCCTTGTCAATCACAAGAACGAGGTGTTCTGGGGCAAGCGTATTCGGGAGCACGCATGGCAGTTTCCGCAGGGCGGCATCAAGCACGGGGAAAGTCCCGCGCAGGCAATGTACCGCGAACTGCACGAGGAAGTTGGCTTGTTGCCGGAGCATGTCCGCATTCTGGGGCGTACGCGCAACTGGTTGCGCTATGAAGTGCCGGAGCGTTTTTTGCGTCGTGATTCTCGCAGCCATTACCGGGGCCAGAAGCAGATCTGGTTCTTGTTGAGGCTGGTGGGACGGGACAGTGATGTCTGCCTGCGGGCAACATCCCATCCTGAATTCGACGCCTGGCGCTGGAGTCATTATTGGGTACCGCTGGACTCTGTCATAGATTTCAAGCGGGATGTGTATTCGCTGGCGCTCAATGAGCTGGCAGCGATCCTGTTCCGGCGGGCGCAGCATAACAAGCGTTATCTGCGGCATCGCCCGGGCGGCAGGCAAGACCCGGAAGCCGGGGCGGGAACGTCGCTGTTGCTGTAGTTTGCAGGAAAGAGTGCGGCGCGAAGCGCTCCCGCTGCGGCGGGGGCGCTTTCGCGGAAATGCCGGGATGGTTTACGATAACGGATATGTTGGAAGATCTCGATCGACTCGTTGCCCGCATCGGGCAGTTGGCTCAATACTCGGCGCGTCTCAAGGCCGAGCGTGCGCTTGCGCTTGAGCGTGAGGCCGCCGCCGTGCGGCGCGGCACCCAGTTGCAGGGCCAGTTGGCCGAGCAGCGCGAGCAGGCGGAAACCCTGCAGCAGTTGCTCGACGAATGCGAGGCTTCCCGCCTGAGCCTGCAAACCGAGGTGGATAACGCGACCGCCAGTCTGCGTGCCGAGGTGGAACGCCTGTCGGCGGAAAACCAGCGCATGCGGGTGGAACTGGGCGTGCGTGAAGGCCAGATGGTGCGCCTGCAGGCCGTTAATGAAGAAGCGCGGCAACGCATTGATGCCGTGCTGGAACGCTTGCCTGGCGCCATGGTGGCAGCCCAGGAAGCCAGTGCGGAGGTGAGTCAATGGAACGCGTAAACGCCACCATCCTGGCCCGTGATTATTCCCTGGCCTGCTCCCCCGAGGAAAAGCAGACGCTGCAGGCGGCCGTCAATCATGTGGCGCGGGTGACCAACCATATCCAGGCCAGCGGCCGGGTATCCGGCAATGAACGGATTGCCGTGCTGGCAGCTTTGCAGATCGCCAGCGAGCTGCTTGCCATGAAGGCGCCTGATGGTCCGCTGGGAAGTTTGGCAGTGGGCGATTTCAAGCGTAAAATTGAAGCTGTGCATCAGATGCTGGATGAAGCACTGGCTGAAGAAAAGCCGGCAGCTTGATCTGAATCTGTTCTGAAATTCGGCATGACGCTCAGGCGGCTTGCCAGCAGGTTGTCCCTGCGGTGTTCGTGACTTGGCCATATTCTCTGAACCGATGCTTTTATGGCATAGGTTGTGAGGGCGTCCGGTAGGTGCGATCGTCTCTTGTCAGACGAACCCGAAACCAGACCACGAGCGACCAACTTGAACTCTCTGGGTTCGAGATGCCGGCCTGGACGGCACACGCGGGGCATTCAATATTGCGGGAACGAAACGCGTTTCCCGCAGTCTATCGAGGCGGTGCTGCAATGCGGCACCGCCTTTTTCTTTGGCTGCCGCCATGCTGGCCGCAATGGCCCCGTGATTTCACAATTCTTGCGCAATCCCGTGTGGGCGGCAGCGCCTGTTTTCGCCGTATCCTGTCTTATTCCATGTCCTTAAAGGAGTGCTCCATGCAGCGTACCCGACAACGCATGATCCGCCGCAGCGCCGCGCTGGCGCTGGCTTTGGCTTTGCCCGCCGCGACAGTCTGGGCCGGCAATGATGATGACCGCCAGCCGCGTGAACGCGCCCCGCAACTGACTTTGCAAGCCGAGGCGGCGACCAAGGTGCAGCAGGATACCGTTGTCCTGACCCTGGCCTATGAAGCAGAGGCCGCCGATCAGGCGAACGTCAGCCGTGAGCTCAATGAGCATCTGGACGCGGCCATGAAGATGTTGCGCGATGAAAAAGGCGTGAAGGCGCGTAACGGTAATTACCGCATCTGGCCGCAGAATGACCGTGATGGCCGTATCAGCGCCTGGCGCGGCCGCACTGAGATCCTGCTGGAATCCACGGACTTCGCCAAGGCGTCGGCGCTGGCCGCCAAGGTTCAGAATCAGATGCCACTGGATAACATTGCTTTCATTCTGTCCTCTGAGGCCCGCGCCAAGCATGAGGAACGCCTGCTGCAGCAGGCTGCCGACGCGTTCCGTCAGCGTGCTCAGGCCGCAGCCGAGGCCTTTGGCTTCAAGGCCTACGAAATCCGCAAGATCGACCTGGGTGGCGGCGGCGTCCAGTATGAAATGGCGCCGCGTCCGCAAATGATGATGGCCAAGGCGGCCGGGGCGGCCGCGGATAGCGTGCCCCTGGAAGCCGATACCGTGACCGTGTCGGTGTCGGTCAGCGGGACGGTTGCCCTGAAGCCCTGAAGAGCAGCCACGCGCCGGCAATGATCATGGGCAGTGACAGCCACTGGCCCATGCTCAGCCCGCCGGCCAGCAGGCCAAGGAAGCTGTCGGGTTCACGCGTGAACTCGACAGCGAAGCGGAAGATGCCGTAACCGGCCAGGAACATGCCGCTGATCTGTCCGGCAGGCCTGGGTTTGAGCGCGAAGAACCAGACAATGACAAACAGCGCCAGGCCTTCCAGGCTCATTTGATACAGCTGCGACGGGTGGCGGGCAATGCCATCCTGAGCCTGGGGAAACACCATGCCCCAGGGAACGCTGGTGGCGCGGCCCCACAGTTCGCCGTTGATGAAATTGCCCAGGCGGCCGAAGGCCAGGCCCAGCGGGATCAGCGGTGTCACGAAATCGCCGACTTCCAGTACGGAGTATTTCTTGCTGCGCGCGAACAGCAGCAAGGCGATCACCACGCCCAGCAGGCCGCCGTGGAAAGCCATGCCGCCTTCCCACAGGTAGAAAATTTCCAGCGGGTGGGACAGGTAGTAAGCCGGTTTGTAAAACAGCACATAGCCCAGCCGGCCGCCCAGAATGACGCCGATGACACCATAAAAAATAATATCGTCCAGATCGCGTTCGGTCAGGCGCGTCAGGCCGCCTTGGCGGATGCGCCAGCGCCCCAGCAGCCAGGCGGAGGCGAAGCCGCAGAGATACATCAGACCGTACCAATGCACGGCCAGCGGGCCGAGCTGCAGGGCGATGGGATTGAATTCCGGGTGTTGCAGCATGATGTCGGGGGAAAGGGAGCCAGAGGAGCGATGCGGGGATCATACCAGCCGCAGCGGGACGGGAAAGTGACTGGCGTCTGGCAGTGAAGTTCCCCGGCCCCGGCCTGGCCTGGTGTTTGGGGCGGGCAGGCCGGGGCCGGGGCGGGGGTGCCGCGGGCGCCTGAGCGCCCGCCTGGATGGCCTCAGTCCTGGGCCGCGCTGCGGTAGGCGGCAGGCAGGCCGCGCGTGTCGCAGCAGCCGCCCCAGTGCTTGAGTTTGGAGGTCTGGCCGATGCCGGGGTTGAAAGTATTGGTGGGATCCAGCTGGCGGTAAAAATCGGCCAGCGCCGGCTTGGCGACATACAAGTGGCCCACATTGTGTTCCGCCGGGTATTCCGCCTGGCGGGCGTCCAGCAGCGCCCACATGCGGTGTTCCATGGCAATGGGGTCCACCCCCTTGCGGACAATATAGTCCTGGTGGAACACATGGCAGAAGAAGTGGCCGTAGTAGAGTTTGTGGATAATGTCGCTTTCCATCTCCTGCGGCAATTGCTCCACCCATTCACGGTCGTTGCGGCGCAGGGCGATATCCAGGGCGACGATATCCTGCACGCTGCGGCGGTGCGTGTCACGGTAGCGGATGGCGGCGCCGGCGATGGCAAAGCGGTGCAGGAATGCCTTGCGGCCTTCTTCCGCGTCGCATTCGAAATAGGCGCCGCTGCTGCTGCCGCCAAAGTGCTGTTGCAGAAAGGCGCGCGTGGCGTCTGCCGTGTCATTGGCCACCCGCAGCAACAGATGGTGCTCGTAGCGGTCGCGGTAGTCGCGCATGCGGCGCGGCAAATGCTTGGGCAGCAGCGCGGTGAAAGCCTGCAGAACATGATCGGTCAGGCCGGGCAGGCCCAGGCGCTCGCAGACATCGTCGATGCGGCTTTTGATGGCAAACGCTTTGGGCACACGCGCCGTGCCGAACTTGTCGATCAGCAGGAAGACATCCTTGCCATATTTCGCGCCGATATCAAAGGCAGTGCGGTGAATATATTCGCCTGCGATGGGCAGGCTGGGCAGTTCGGTCAGCAGGTGCCGGCGGACGGCGGTGAGGTCGTCCGGCGCGTTGCTGCCGATATAGAACACCGTGCTGGCTTCGCGCGGGAAGGTGTCCAGCCGCACCGCGAACAGGCAGACCCGGCCGGCGGAGCCTGAGGCCTCATGCAGGCGTGTCGGGTCGGCATTGAAGCGCGCCGGCGTCGGCTCATCAACTTGCCGGACATGTTCGGCATAGCGCGGGTCGGAGGCCGCGCCGGCATCGTCAGCAATGTCTTCGGGCCGGTAGTCGCCGGCTTGCAGGCGGGTCAGTATGTCTTCGGGGGAATCGCCCAGGCGTATGCCCAGGTGATTGACCAGTTCCAGCTGGCCGTCCGCGCGCACCTGGGCATAGAGCGCCAGTTCGGTGTAGGCCGGGCCGCGGCGCACCAGAGCGCCGCCGGAGTTGTTGCAAACGCCGCCCAGCACCGAGGCGCCTATGCAGGAAGAGCCGATGACGGAGTGCGGCTCCCGGCCCAGCGGGGCCAGCGTCTGTTCCAGGCGGTCCAGCGTGGCGCCGGGCAGGCAGACGACTTGTTCGCCGTCGCGGATGACCTGCACGCCGGTGATGCGCATCGTGTTGATCAGCACGATTTCCCGGTCGTAGTCGTTACCGTCGGGGGTGGAGCCGCCGGTCAGGCCGGTGTTGGCGGCCTGCATCAGGACAATACGGCCGGCGGCCACAATCGCCTGCACAGCCTGCCATTGTTCCAGCAGCGTGCCGGGCCGGATGACGGCCAGCACTTTGCCTTCGCCGGTGCGGTGGCCTTTGCGGAAGCGGCGGGTGGCTGATGCGTGGGTCAGTACATGTTCGGCGCCGACAGCCTGGCGCAGCTGCGCCAGCAGTTGCGCGCCGCCGATGGCGTCTGCGCCGGAATGGCTATCCGTGCTTGCGGTGCTCATGCGAGTCCCTCCTTGACCAAAAGGTCGGAAGTGATTTCACCGATGTTCCGCGCGCCGGTCAGCGTCATGGCAACGCGGATTTCCTTGTCGAACAGATTCAGCAAGTTTGCCACAGCATCCTGGCCGCCGGCTGCCAGGGCATAAATATAGGCGCGGCCTATCATGGCCAGGTCGGCGCCCAGCGCCAGCATGCGGACCACATCCAGGCCGCTGCGGACACCGGAATCGACCAGAATCTTCAGTTGCCCCTTGACCGCGTCGGCAATGGGCGGCAACGCTTTGGCGGCCGAGAGCACGCCATCGAGCTGGCGTCCGCCGTGATTGGAGACCACAATGCCGTCGGCGCCGAAA
The DNA here is from genome assembly GCF_052103615.1 of Kerstersia sp. Classification (NCBI taxonomy): domain Bacteria; kingdom Pseudomonadati; phylum Pseudomonadota; class Betaproteobacteria; order Burkholderiales; family Alcaligenaceae; genus Kerstersia; species Kerstersia sp. Next base: position 48,203 of record NZ_JBQEKA010000010.1, read on the forward strand.
CGGACGGCGTCACGCGCATCCTCCGGGTCCAGAATCCCCTTGATGACCATGGGGCCTTGCCAGAAGTCGCGTATCCATTCCAGGTCTTTCCAGGAAATGGTGGGATCGAAGTTGGCGCCCAGATAGCCCATGTAGTCTTCCAGGCCGGTGGGCTTGCCCAGGTAGGCGGAGATATTGCCCAGGTCATGGGGGCGGCCGAACAGGCCGACGTCCCAGGACCAGCCCGGGCGCGTGACGGCCTGCCAATAACGGCGCAGATTGGCGTTGGGGCCGCTCATGCCGGAGTGGGCATCGCGGTAGCGCGCGCCCGGAATGGGCATATCTACGGTGAAGACCAGGGTCGAGCAACCGGCGTCACGGGCGCGCTCCAGCACGTTGCGCATGAAGCCGCGGTCTTTCAGCACATACAGCTGGAACCACATGGGACGCTTGATCTTTGGGGTGACTTCTTCGATCGGGCAGACTGACACGCTGGACATCGTGAACGGGATGCCCTTGGCATCGGCAGCGCGGGCCGCCTGGACTTCGCCGCGGCGCGCATACATGCCGGTCAGGCCGACAGGCGAGAGCGCCAGCGGCATGGACAGCGTTTCGTCAAACAGGCGGGTGGTGAGATCCAGCGCCGCAGTGTCTTTCAGAATGCGCTGGCGCAGCAGAATGCCGGACAGATCGCTGACGTTGTGGCGCAGGGTGTCTTCGGCATAGGCGCCGCCGTCGATGTAATGGAACAGAAAGGGCGGCAGGCGTTTCTTGGCGGCTTGGCGGTAGTCGGAAGGAGAAGAAATGATCATGGCTGTATTTCCAGAGAAGGCAGGCGGGCGGAGCGCTCACGCCTGGCAATGTCGTCATCCATTTTGTGCAGGGTGACGCGCACGTATTCCAGGTGCTCGCTGATCACGCTCCGGGCGCGCTCGGGGTCGCCAGCGAGGATGGCCTGCATCAGGCTTTCGTGCTGAATGGTGAGTTTGTCCTGCGAGGACGGGCTGTCGTGGACGAACATCACGCGGCGGTTTTGCGCCACGGTGGATAGCACCAGATCGAACAGGCCGCGCATGACCTGCAGCAGGACGAGGTTATGGGAGGCTTCGGCGATGGCCAGATGAAACTGCGCGTCGGCGTGCGCCGATTGCGTGACATCCCCGCGTTGCTGGTGGGCGATCATCTGGTCAAAACAGCGCTGGATCTTGTCTTTGTCTTCCGCCGTGGCGCGCAGCGCAGCCAGGGCGGCAGTGTTGGATTCCAGGGCCGCGCGCGCTTCTAGAACGTCGTAACGGTAATGCGGATCTTCCAGCATCAGCGCGGCCAGCGGCGAAATCGACTGCTGCGGCCACTGATGCGAAGCATCCTGCAAAAAGGTGCCGGAACCGACCTTGCTGACCAGAATGCCATGGCTGGACAATTTCTGTATGGCTTCGCGCAGCGCCGTGCGGGAAACGCCCAACTGTTCGGCCAGGCTGCGCTCGGCAGGCAGCCGTCCGCCGGGCGCGATGCCCTGAGCCTGGATCAGGGAGAGCAGTTTTTCGGCAACTTGGTCGGAAAGGCGCATGGTAGGAAGCATCATCAAGCCTGAGCGGCAATGCCCCCGCCTGGCGCTGGGCTCGGGCGGGGGCAAGGCTGGCCGCAGGTGTTACGGGATCATCCAGGGCACGACGTAAGCCTGCAGGGTCGTGATGCAGCCGATGATGACGGCAAACACCAGGCTGTGGCGGACGGTGAAGCGGAACAGATCCGACTCCTTGCCGACCAGGCCCACTGCGGCGCAGGCAATGGCGATGGATTGCGGGGAGATCATCTTACCCGTCACGCCGCCAGTCGTGTTGGCGGCGACCATCAGGACTTCAGGAATGCCGATCTGCTGGGCGGTCGTGGCTTGCAGGGCCGCGAACAAGGCATTGGCCGAGGTATCGGAGCCGGTCAGGAACACGCCGATCCAGCCCAGGAAGGGCGAGAAGAAGGTGAAGGCCGAGCCGGTATGGGCCAGGGCCAGCGCCAGCGTGGCGGACAGGCCGGAATAGTTGGCAATGAAGGCGAAGGCCAGCACCATGCCGATGGAATAAATCGGCAGTGCCAGTTCCTTGAACGTTTCACCCAACGTGGCCATGGCCTGTGCCGGTTTCATGCGCAGAATCACGATCGTGATCAGGGCGGCGATCAGAATGGCCGTGCCGGTCGCAGAGAACCAGTCGAAGCGGTATATCGCCGCATAAGGTGTGGCCGAAGCGACGATGGGCGGTGTCTTTTCGACCAGATTGTGCAGAAAGGGCACGGGCAGGCTGAAAATCCAGTTGGCCAGGGGGCCGTCCGCCGCAAACAATGCCTTGAAGGGTTTCACGCTCCAGATCGTGACCATGACGGTCAGGATGATGAAGGGCGACCAGGCCTTGAGGATGCTGCCGGCATTGAGCGTGATGCCTGCCGGTGCCTGGCCGCCGGCAGCCTGGGCGTTGCCGCTGGCATTGCCATCTGCGGCCTCGTCGAAGCGGAAGATGTGCTTGGGCTGCCAAACCTTGAGGAACAGGGTCAGGGCAATCAGAGAGACGATGGCGGAAGTGATATCGGGCAGTTCCGGGCCGATGTAGTTTGCCGTCAGGAATTGCACCAGCGCGAAGGATCCGCCGCCCACCAGCACAGCGGGCCAGGTTTCGCGTATGCCGCGCCAGCCGTCCATGATGGCCATCAGCCAGAACAGCACGAGGATGGTCATGAAGGGCAGCTGGCGGCCTGCCATCTGGCCGATCTCAAAGGAATCCAGCCCCGAGACCTGCCCGGCGACGATGATGGGGATGCCCATGGCGCCAAAGGCCACGGGGGCGGTGTTGGCGATCAGGCACAAGCCAGCGGCATACAGCGGCTTGAAGCCCAGACCGGCCAGCAGCGCGGCAGTAATGGCGACGGGCGCGCCAAAACCTGCGGCGCCTTCCAGGAAGGCGCCAAAGCTGAAGCCGACGAGAATCAGTTGCAGGCGCTGGTCTGGCGTGATCGACAGAATGGAAGCGCGGATGACGTCGAACTGCCCGGTTTTCACGGAAACCTTGTAGAGGAATACCGCGGCGACAATGATCCAGGCGATCGGCCACAGACCATAGAAAAAGCCGTAAACCACGGAAGCCAGCGCGCCGCTGACCGGCATGCGGTAGAACAGCAGCGCCACGCCCAGGGCCAGCAGCACCGTGATGGTGCCAGCCACATAACCCTTCAGGCGCAATTTCGTCAGCGCCAGGAAAAAGAAAATGATGGGTATCAGTGCGACCAGCGCGGAGAGCCAGATATTGCCCGCCGGATCATAGTTTTGTAGCCAAGCTTGTGGCATTGCGGAAACTCCTTTTGGGAAGTGGTCGTACCAATTTATGGGTTTGGTGAAAAGATGCGCAATTATATGCAGGCCTGAATCGGCCTTAGCATCAAGGTTTTCCCTAGTTTTTATGCTTTTAGGTGTTTTTATTGATCAAAATTGGTATGACCAATATTGGCAGGTTGTCAGAGTTTGGCGAGAGAAAGCCCCCGCCAGCCAGACCTGGCGGAGGCTGGGAAACGCGGCCTGTGCGCATGACGGCAGGCCGCCTTGCGTCAACGGCGGGCGTGTTGGCGCAGCAGATGAGAGATTTCGCCGGCAATCAACTCGGGTTCGCTCAGCAAGACGGCATGGCCTGAGTGCCTGGCGGGAATAAAGCGCCCTTGGCGGCAATGGGCGGCGCGCAACCGATGGGCGCCGTTGGCTGCCGCGCGCAAGCGGCGGCTCATGCCGAAATCCGCTTTCATCCCGGAAATGACGCTGACCGGAACATCCGGCAGGCGCGGGGGCTGCCGCCGAAACTCATGCATGGCCGCGATCAGGCCTGCGAGTTCGGCGCCGCGTGTTTTCATCACGGCAGCGGTAAAGCCTTCCTGGCTCAGATCGCGCCGCGTATCAGCAGGCAGGCCGGTCAGGGCATGGTGGTAGCAGGCTTCCAGCAGGCCCAGGCGGGCCAGCAGAACACTGGCGCCGTGCGCGGCTTTTTCCAGGAAACGGAAAGCGGGGCTGAAGACGGGTGTGCAGGCTTCATCCGTGCTATCCACCAGCACCAGGCCGGCGATGCGCGCCGGCTGCTGGGCGGCCGCTGCCCGCACAATCAGTCCGCTGCCGCTGTGGGCGACCAGAATGAATGGGCCAGGGCTCAGGTGGTCGAGAAGATCGTTCAGGTCTTCCGCCATGCGCTGCACGGTGCGCGCTTGCGGGTCTGCCGGGCTGCGCCCCAGCCCGCTGCGGTCATAGACCACGGAACGCGCCCATTGCGCGCTCAGGGGCTGCACCAGCCCCCAGAACGAACGCGAGGCGGCCATGCCGGCATCAAAGACGATGGTGGGCGTGCCGGCGGCAGTATCCGCCAGCGGCTGGGCGGGGCCGGGCAGGGACTGGTAATACAGTGTCCGGCCGTCCCGGGTGCGGGCAACGGCAGCGGCGCCTTGGGTGTGGGAAGCCTGGGCCACAGGGAGGGTGCGGGACATGATGGGTCGGGGAGCAACGAAAAAGGGGGGAACGACAGTCTGTTGCGCAGGACGCGAACACACTGGCCGGGTAGGACACGGCCGGCCCGCGGTATCTATCGGAAGGGGTTTCCCGCTCTGGCCTGGCCGGAGATATATTAAAGATAACGAGAATCGTTGTCTTTAATTTTTATTGGGGCAGGGCCGTCAGCCAGGACAGGGACTTCTGGGATAATGTGGCGGGTAAGCATGTGATGTCTGCGCCAGCCCGGCGGTGCGCGGCTCAGGCGTCTGGAACCAAGGAAGGGATATGAATAAAGAGTGGGACACGCTGATTGTCGGCGGCGGCTGCTTCTGGTGCGTGGATGCGGTATTCCGGTCGCTCGATGGGGTGATCTCGGTAGAGCCGGGCTATGCCGGTGGCCGGACCGAGCACCCGACTTATGAGGAAATCTGCCAGGGTGATAGCGGGCATATCGAAGTGGTGCGCATCACTTTCGATGCCAGCCGCATCGGACTGGAACCCTTGCTGGAAGTCTTTTTCGCTGCTCATGATCCGGCCAGCCGCGACCGGCAGGGCAATGATGTGGGCGAGCAATACCGTTCTGTGGTGTTCTATGCGTCAGAGGCCCAGCGCGAGGCTGCGCTGGCTGTGCGGGATCGCCTGCAGGCCGAAGGCCTGACCGGCGGCGCCCCTATCGTGACGGAAATTCTGCCGGCGCCGGTGTTCTGGCCGGCCGAAGCGGAACACGACGATTACTTTGCCCGTCATCCCTGGCAAGGTTATTGCCAGGTCGTGATCGCGCCCAAAGTCAGCGCCATGCGCAAGAAATTCGCGCGCCTGCAACGCAGCGAATAGTCTGTTCGCGCCGCCGCAGGGCGTAGTCAGGCATTCGTGTTGCGCAGAAAATCCGCCAGCACCAGGGCATGGTTGCAGGTTTTGTCGCGGGCGGCGTAAAGCAGCGTGATGTCGCTCTGCTGCCGGTAGGCCTGCAATTGCGCGACCGCCTGGGGGTTGCGGGCGAGCTCGGCTTGGTAGCGCTGGCTGAACTCGCTGAAACGGGCCGGGTCGTGGCCAAACCATTGGCGCAGTTCAGGGCTGGGCGCAATCTCCTTGAACCAGAGGGTCAGGGCGGCATGGGCTTTGCTCAGACCGCGCGGCCAGAGGCGATCGACCAGAATACGGGCGCCGTCCGCGGTGCTGGCAGGTTCATAAACGCGCTTGATATGGATCTCGTGCTGCATGAAACCTCCGTGCCGGGACGGCGCAGGTCAGGGCGTCAGAACGGCAGTTGGGTTTGCGGCGCCAGTGCCAGAATCTGCTCCTTGAAGGCCTGTTTGATGCGTTCCAGCGCGGCGGGGTTGTCCGCCTCGAAACGCAGCACCACGACGGGCGTGGTGTTGGAAGCGCGGGCCAGGCCGAAACCGTCGGCATATTCCGCGCGCACGCCGTCGATGGTGTGAATATGCTGGGCGCCGGGGAATTGCGCCTTTTCCTGCAGCGCGGCGACCAGGGCATGCGGCTCGCCTTCCTGCATGGGCAGCTTCAGTTCAGGCGTGGAGAGCGCATCGGGCAGCGCTTCAAGGACGGCGGACGGGTCTGCGCTGCACGACAGGATTTCCAGCAGGCGGGCGCCAGCATACAGACCATCGTCGAAACCGTACCAGCGTTCCTTGAAGAAAATGTGGCCGCTCATTTCGCCTGCCAGCGGCGCGCCGGTTTCAACCAGCTTGGACTTGATCAGGGAGTGGCCGGTACGCCACATCAGCGGCTTGCCGCCGGCGGCCTCGACGGCCAGCGCGACATGGCGGGTGCATTTCACGTCATAAATGATTTCGGCGCCGGGCTGGCGCGCCAGGATATCGCGCGCATACAGAATCAGCTGACGGTCGGGCCAGACGATATGGCCGGATTTGGTGACTACGCCCAGACGGTCGCCGTCGCCGTCGAAGGCCAGGCCGATTTCGCAATCGGTCTCGCGCAGCGTGCGGATCAGGTCTTCCAGATTGTGCGGGTCTGCCGGATCAGGGTGGTGGTTGGGGAAATCGCCGTCGATATCGCAAAACAGCGGCGTGACTTCGCAACCCAGGGCTTCGAACAGACGCACGGCTGCCGGGCCAGCCACGCCGTTACCGGCGTCCAGGGCAATTTTCATCGGGCGTTGCAGGCGCACATCGCCAACGACGCGCTGGACGTAGTCGCCCGTGACATCACGGGTTTCCGCCTTGCCTTGCGGGCCGGTGTAGGCCTGGGGCTGCTCCATGCGCGCCTTCAGGCCAAGAATATCTTCGCCATGCAGCGTGCGGCCGCCCAGCATGATCTTGAAGCCGTTGTATTGCGGCGGATTGTGGCTGCCGGTAATGGCGACGCCCGAGCCGGTGTTCAGCATGAAGGTCGAAAAATACACCAGCGGGGTCGGAACGGAACCGATATCCACGACGTTGATGCCGCCTTGCCGCAGGCCTTGCTGCAGGGATTGCGACAGGGCGGGGCCGCTGTGGCGCCCGTCGCGGCCGACCACGACTGTCGTGACGCCCAATTCGCGGGCTTGTTCGGCCAGCGCCTGGCCCAGGCGAACGGCGAAGGCTTCGTTCAGTTGTTCGGGCACGGTGCCGCGGATGTCATAGGCTTTGAAAACGGCATCAGGCAGGGAAAGCAGCGAAGTAGCAGTCATGTGGACGGTCGTCAAGAAAAGAAAGAGAGGCTACGGCATCGCGGTGCCGCAGCGCGGGTTCATGGGCGATTCTACCCGTAGCCGGACGTAAAATAGGGTCAAGCTGCGGCCGCCAGACCGCTGATGGCCGCAGGTGGGACAGGATTTCGGGAGAAGACGTGGAAGGTTTGCTGGAAGAGTTGCGTACCATCGCCGGTGCCGGGCATGTGCTGGAAGGCGAGGCCTTGGCGCCTTTGCTGGAGGACTGGCGCAAGCGTTACCGCGGCCGTGCGCGGGCGGCTGTGCGGCCCGGCAGCCCGGAAGCGGTGGCGCAAGTTGTGCGCGCCTGTGCGCGCCACGGCGTGCCGCTGATTCCCCAGGGCGGCAATACCGGCTTGTGCGGCGGCGCCACGCCGGAGGATGAGCGCGCCATCGTGCTGCTGACCACCCGCCTGAACCGCGTGCGGGAGATAGACACGGCCAATGACACCATAACCGTCGAGGCGGGGTGCCTGCTGCAACAGGTGCAGCAGGCGGCGCAGGCGGCAGGCCGCCTGTTTCCGCTCAGCCTGGCGGCAGAGGGCAGCTGCACCATAGGCGGCAATCTGGCGACCAATGCTGGCGGCACCCAGGTGCTGCGCTATGGCAACACGCGCGACCTGGCGCTGGGGCTGGAAGTGGTGACGCCCCAAGGGGAGATCTGGCATGGCCTGCGCGGGCTGCGCAAGGACAATACCGGCTACTGCCTGCGCGATCTGTATATTGGCAGTGAAGGGACGCTGGGCATTATCACTGCCGCCACCTTGAAGCTGTATCCCCAGCCGCGCGCGCAGCGCACGGCCTTGCTGGCCCTGCCTTCGCTGGCCGCTGCCGTGGCTGTGCTGGAGCGCGCGCGGGCGGGGTTTGGCGCAGGCCTGACGGCATTTGAGGTGATGGCGGCCATGACCTTGCAGGCCGTCGCGCATTACTTTCCCGAGCAGCGGCTGCCGTTCGCGGCAGATCTGGCGCCCTGGTATGCGCTGTTGGAGTTTTCGGATAGCGAAGAGGATGCGCACGCGCAATCCCGTCTGGAAACCGTGCTGGGCGCGGCCCTGGAAGCGGGCGAGGCGCTGGACGTCGCGGTGGCGGGCAGCGTGGCCCAAAGCCAGGCATTCTGGCACTTGCGTGAAAGTATTCCCTTGGCGGAATTTCGCATGGGCAAGGCCATCAAGCATGATATCGGCGTGCCGGTCTCGCGTATCGCGGGATTTGTCGAAACGACCAATGCCGCCTTGCAGGCGGCGTTCCCGGGGGTGCGCCATGTCATTTTCGGGCATCTGGGTGACGGCAACCTGCATTACAACGTGGCGCCGGCGCCAGGCCAGAGCGAGGCGGAATTGCTGGCCTTGCAAGCCCAGGTCTATGACATCGTGCATGGCAGCGTCATGGCCCATGGCGGCAGTATTGCGGCGGAGCATGGCGTGGGCCAGCTCAAGCGCGATTTGTTGCCGCGCTATAAAGACCCGGTGGAAATGGATTTGATGCGGCGGGTCAAAGCGGCGCTGGATCCTGACGGGCTGATGAACCCCGGCAAAGTGCTGTAGCCAGGCGTGCAGGCCGAGACCCGCCGCTGGCGGTGTTGCACCCGGTTTCCCTTCGCTGCGCTTTGCTGCGTTTGTGTTGCATTTGCGCTGCCTGGGGCTTAGTTGCGCTGGCAGCGCGGGCAATAGTAGGTGGCGCGCTGCCCTTGCACGATGCGTTTGATGGCGGTGCCGCATTGGCGGCAAGGCTGGCCCTCGCGGTCATAGACCGCGGCATGAATGTCGAAATAGGCGCCGGGCTGGCTATCCGGGTTGACGTAATCGCGCAGCGTGCTGCCGCCGGAGGCCAGCGCATCGCCTAGGGTTGCGGTAATCGCAGCCGCCAGGCGGTCGCAGCGCGCCTGCGACAGTTTTCCGGCAGGCGTCGCGGGATGAATGCGGGCGCGGAACAGGCTTTCCGAGGCATAGATATTGCCGACGCCGACGACGGCCTGCCCGGCCAGCAAGGCTTGTTTGATGGCTTGTGATTTGCCGGTGAAGTGGCGGCGCAGCCAACTGCCGTCGAAACGCGGGTCAAAGGGTTCTATGCCCAGGTGCGCCAGCAGAGGATGCTGCTCTACCGGCAGGCCGCCTGCCGGGTGCCAGAGCACGGCGCCGAAGCGCCGCGGGTCGTGCAGGCGCAGAATGGTGTCGCCGAAGTCCCATTCCACATGGTCATGGGGGCGCACGAAGCTGTCACGCGCCACCACGCGCAGCGCGCCGGACATGCCCAGATGCACGATTTGCACCCCTTGGTCGAAGCGCAGCAGCAGATATTTGCCGCGCCGGCTGCATTCCAGCAGCGTTTGCCCGGGCAGAATGTCCGGCAGGTCGGCAGGAACAGGCCAGCGCAGGCGTGGTTCTCTTACAACGAATTCGCGCAGCGGCTTGCCGCTCACCAGCGGCGCAATGCCGCGCCGGGTGGTTTCGACTTCTGGTAGTTCGGGCATGAGATCCCCTGTGGCGTCGCCAGTGCTAAGATGGCCCTTCGTTCGTGACGGCAGGATTGTGCCATCAACAAGGCGGGTCGCGTGAAATCCCTCAAGGTTGTGAAATTCGTTACGGTAGCGCTGTTCCAGGGCAGCGCGGCTTTGTTGTGTGCTGCGCAGGCAGATAGATTGCCGGGCAGCGACGCACAGATTCGGGACAGGCTGGAAGAGCAGCCGGTGGAGGTCATTCGCCTGCGTGCGGGTGAGCTGCCCGAGGTCACATTGTCCGCAGATATCCTGTACCGCATCCTGGCCTCCGAAATCGGCGCCCAGCGCGGCGTCTTCGATATTTCTGCGCGCACGATGCTGGGCCTGGCGCGCGATACCGGCGACCCGCGTTTGGCGCGCCGCTCACTGGAATTCGCCCTGGCCAACGGCAATATGCGCGGCGCGCTGGATGCCGCGCGTTACTGGAGCCGACTGGCGCCCAATGACCCCGAGGCTGGCGCGACGGAACTGGCGCTGGCTGCCGCGGCAGGCCAGACCAGCGGTCTGGGCGAAGCCTTGCGCGATCGCATCGACAAAGCGCAGGACAAGGCGGAAGCCATCGGCCAGGCGGTCGGCGTGCTGAGCCGCGTGAGCGACCGCCGCATGGCGCTGCAAGTGCTGGAAAGCGCGCTGGAAGGCCGTGGCCGTCAGGTGCCGGAAGCCCACTTGGCGCTGTCCGATGTGGCATTCACTGCCGGAGAATACCGGCGCGCGCTGGACGAAGCCAAGGCGGCGCAGGCCTATCCCGCCTTGCGCGAAGAAGGCGCCTTGCGCCGTTTGCAATACGGCATCGTGGTCGATCCCGATCAGGCCGTCGCCGATACCCGCGCCTTTGTCAGCACCCACCCGGCGGCGCGCAATGTGCGCCTGATGCTGGCCAGCTATCTGTCCGAGCGCGGCGATTACGATGCGGCGCTGGAAGAAGTCCGCGACATGGCGCATCTGGCGCCGGAAGATTTTGAACTGATTTACATCCAGGCGCAGCTCAATTACCGCGCAGGCAGGCTGGATCAGGCGGATTCGCTGTTGCAGCAGTTTGTCGGTGTGCAGGCGCAGCGCCAGGAAGCTGTGGCGCCTGGCGCCAGCGATGCGGGCGAGGCCCTGGCCGATGCGCGTTTGCTGCGCGCAGCCATTGCCGAAGATCAAGGCAGGCTGGATGACGCCATTGTGGAACTGGGCCGTATTGACGACCCCGCCATGCGTTTCCCGGCCCGCCTGCGCCAGGCCAGCCTGCGAGCCAAGCAAGGCAATCTGGATGAAGCGCTGGCCATGCTGCAGTCGGTCGAGCCCATGGATGAAGACGAGCGCATGCAGCAGGCCATGCTGGGCGTGCAGTTGCTGCGCGGCGCTGGCCGTCACGAAGAAGCGGTGACCTTGCTGCGCGAAGTCGAATCCGAAATGCCGGATTCGACAGACGTCAAATATGAACTGGCGATGGCGCTGGAACCTTTGAACCGCCTTGGGGAAATGGAACAGCTGCTGCGTGAAGTGATAGAGCTGGATCCCAGCTATGCGCATGCTTATAACGCGCTGGGCTATACCTTTGCGGAACGCGGTATCCGTCTGGACGAGGCGCGCGACCTGATCGAACGGGCGCACGAATTGCTGCCGGACAACCCCTATGTGCTCGATAGCATGGGCTGGGTGCGCTACCGCCAGGGCGATGCGCTGGAGGCGCTGACCTATCTGCAGCGCGCCTATGCGCAAAGCCAGGAAGTCGAAATTTCAGTCCATCTGGGCGAAGTGCTGTGGGCGCTGGGGCGCCGCGGCGAAGCCCGGGCCATGTGGCGTGCCGCCGCGGCCAAGGATCCCGGCAATGAGCTGTTGCGCGATACGCTCAAGCGCCTGGGAGTGAAGCTGTGAGATTGACAGGCCTGCGGCGTTGGCTGGGCTACCTGCCTTTGTTGGCGGTCAGCGCATGCGTGACGCCGCCGCCCGTTGCCGAACAGCAGGCCGATGGTTTTGCCCGGACGGGGCGTTTCGCGCTCAATGTCGAAGAAGTGGGGCGCAAGCCTGAAGCGGTGCAGGGCGGTTTTGCCTGGCGTGATGAAGGCAGCCGGCTGGTGCTGGACCTGGCCAATCCGGTGGGCAGCACGCTGGCGCGCCTGGAAGCCACGGCAGGCGGCGCTTCGCTGACCCATGCCGACGGGCGTGTGGAGTATGCCGCGGACGTCGAAACCTTGCTGATTCAGGTGCTGGGCGGCCCGATGCCGGTGACCGTGCTGCGCGACTGGCTGCGCGGCAAACTGGCAAACGGCGCGCCGGCCGAGAACATCGAGCGCGATGCGGACGGCCAACTGGCCTCTTTCAGCCAGCTGGGCTGGGAGGTTCGCCTGTGGCGTTATGACAGCCAGGGGCCGCTGCGTCTGAATGCCAAGCGCCAGGATGGCCTGCAGTCCATAGACTTGCGCCTGGTTGTTCAATCTTCCTGATTTTTTGCCATGTTCTACCGTCCAGGCCTTTGCCTGCATGATGTGCCCGCGCCGGCCAAAATCAATCTTTTCCTGCATGTGACTGGCCGCCGGGATGATGGCTATCACCTGTTGCAGACGGCATTCCAGTTCCTGGATCTGTCCGATACCCTGCATTTCGATGTCCGGACAGACGGGCGTATCGTGCTGCATGGCGAGACGGCCGGGGTCGGGCATGATGACAATCTGGTGGTGCGCGCCGCGCGCAGCCTGCAGGCGGCATGCGGCACGGCGCTGGGGGCGGATATCCGCCTGGAAAAACGGATTCCCATGGGCGGCGGGCTGGGCGGCGGTTCCAGCGACGCGGCCAGCACGCTGATGGCGCTGAACCGTTTGTGGGATGCCGGGCTGGAACGTGCCGCCTTGATGCGCCTGGGTTTGGCGCTGGGGGCGGATGTGCCGGTTTTTCTATTCGGCGACAACGCATTTGCCGAAGGCATAGGGGAGCAATTGCAGGCGCTGACGCTGCCGTCACGCGCTTATTTGATCCTCCGGCCCGGGGTGTCGATTCCAACAGTAGAAATATTTTCTGCAAAAGACTTGACACGTGATTCTGCGCGGGTCATAATGGCTTTCTTTTCCGAGATGACGAAAACAAACAAGGGAAATATTTCCGAGTTTGGCCGGAACGATCTGGAAACGGTAGCATTCAGTCGCTACCCCGCCGTCAGGCAGGTGGCTGAGTGGATGTCCGAAGAAGGGTTCCCGGTTCGCATGTCAGGGTCTGGAAGTTGTCTTTTTGGCGAATTTCCTGATCTGGACAAAGCAGTTTTGGCAGAACGGAAATTTGCCGCTAAAATGCGTGCTGTGCAGTTTCCCGGTAACGGTGAGGCTGCCCCGGTAGAGACTTATGTTTGCCGGGGATTAAGCGAGCATCCATTGAAGCAGTGGGTTGTTTGAGCAGTTGGGGAGTCGCCAAGTTGGTTAAGGCACCGGATTTTGATTCCGGCATTCGAGGGTTCGAGTCCTTCCTCCCCAGCCACTAAAACCCATAGATACCAGGCATTGACTGCAAAATATACGCAAAGCTGTTGAACCCGCCGATTCATCATAGTTGGCTCAGTTCGACAGCTTTTTCTTTTTCTGACGTCCGGAACCGTCACTACCATGTCCTCCAACGACAGCTTCATGATTTTCACCGGCACAGCCAATCCCAGGCTTGCTGCCGATGTCGCCAGTCATCTCGATATGTCCCTCGGCAAAATGTCCGTCGGCCGTTTCTCAGACGGTGAGGTGGCAGTGGAAATCAATGAGAATGTGCGCGGCAAGGACGTATTCGTGCTGCAGCCTACCTGTGCGCCTACCAATGACAACCTGATGGAAATCATGGTCATGGTTGACGCGCTGCGCCGTGCGTCGGCTGGCCGCATCACTGCCGCCATTCCTTATTTCGGTTATGCCCGCCAGGATCGCCGCCCGCGTTCGGCGCGTGTGGCCATTTCGGCCAAGGTCGTGGCCAACATGCTGCAAGTCGTGGGCGTGGACCGCGTCCTGACCATGGACCTGCACGCTGACCAGATTCAGGGTTTCTTCGATATCCCGGTTGACAACATTTATGCGTCGCCGGTGCTGCTGAAGGATATCTGGACGCACGAATTCGAAAATCTGGTGGTGGTTTCGCCCGATATCGGCGGCGTGGTCCGCGCCCGCGCGCTGGCCAAGCAGCTCGAAGCCGACCTGGCCATCATCGACAAGCGCCGCCCGCGCGCCAATGTGTCCGAAGTGATGAACATCATCGGCGAAGTGGATGGCCGCACCTGCATCATCATGGATGACATGGTGGATACCGCTGGCACGCTGTGCAAAGCGGCGCAAGCGCTGAAAGAGCGCGGCGCCGGCAAGGTCTATGCCTATTGCACGCACCCGGTGCTGTCTGGCGGCGCGGTCAAGCGCATCAGTGAGTCCGAGCTGGACGAACTGGTGGTGACCGATACCATTCCGCTCAGCGCCGAAGGCGCGGCTTGTGGCAAGATCCGCCAGCTGTCCTGCGCTTCCCTGCTGGGTGAAACCATGCTGCGCATCTCGCACGCCGAGTCTGTCAGCTCGCTGTTTGTCGATTAAACCGTTTCTGACGGGGGGCTGGTCGCGGCGCCCCGTCTTTTTGTCCGCTGCCGTCAGGCGGCGGGCGTTTACCCGGCGGTCCGCCGCCTATCAAGTCTGGAGTTATCCATGCAATTTAACGCCACCAAGCGTAGCGTCCAGGGTTCGAGTGCGAGCCGCCGCCTGCGCCACGCCGGCCGTGTTCCCGCCATCGTTTACGGCGGCACCGAACAGCCGCTGAACATCGAACTGGATCACAACGAGATCTACCACGCACTGCGCAAGGAAGCTTTCCACGCTTCCATCCTGAGCATGCAACTGGATGGCAAGAGCCACTCCGTGCTGCTGCGCGCCGTGCAATGGCACGCTTACAAGCCGCAAGTGCTGCACGTTGACTTCCAGCGCGTGCTGGCCAACGAAGTGATCACCACCAAGGTTCCCCTGAACTTCATCAACGGCGACCTGTCGCCTGCCGTGAAACTGGGCGGCGCCATGATCAGCCACGTGGTCACCGAAGTTGAAGTCAAGAGCCTGCCGGCCGACCTGCCTGCTTCCATCGACGTTGACCTGTCCGCGCTGCAAGACGGCGAGTCGGTGCACCTGAGCGCGCTGGTTCTGCCCAAGGGCGTGACCGTGCAGGGTGATGCTGCCCAAGTGATCGCCACGGCCATCGTGCCTGCTGGCGGCGCTGCTGCAAGCGAAGGCGAAGCCGAGGCCTAAACTGCCCGGACGCCGATGCGGCGCGGGCTTGTTGCCAAGTCCGCGGCCGCAGTCTGTAGAATCCCTGTCTGGCCTTATGGGCCGACAGGGATTTTTTTCATGGATACCGTGCGCCGTTCCATGGCGCGTGACAGGAGTTGCAATGAGTGCCGCGCCGATACGCCTGATCGTGGGCCTGGGCAATCCCGGAGCCGAGTATGACCGGACCCGCCATAACGCCGGGTTCTGGCTGGCAGATACCTACGCCGCGGATCTGCGCGCCAGCTTTGCGGTAGAAAAAAGTTTTATGGGCGAAGTCGCCAAGGCGCGGGTGGACGGTGAAAATGTCTATCTGGCCAAACCTATCACCTTCATGAACCGTTCCGGCCAGTGTGTCGGCGCGCTGGCGCGCTTTTACAAGCTGGCGCCGGAGCAGGTGCTGGTCTTGCACGATGAACTGGATCTGTTGCCCGGACAGGTCAAGATCAAACAGGGCGGCGGCCACGCCGGTCACAACGGCCTGAAGGATATCCAGGCGGCGCTGGGCGGGCCGGGGTTCTGGCGCTTGCGCATCGGTATCGGCCATCCGCGCACCCTGGGGCTGGCGCAGCAGGTGGCAGATTTTGTCTTGCACCCGCCGCGGCGGGAAGAGCAGGATCAGATCGACGAGGCATTGGCGCGCTGCCGTCCGCTGCTGGCCCA
>NZ_JBQEKA010000011.1:0-3034 GCF_052103615.1 Kerstersia sp.
GTCCCGGAATAGAGCACCAACATAACGGATAGTCCATCCATATTATTTTTAACTGCGGTAACAGGCATGCGCTTGGTCGGTGGCGACGCAGGCGCGCATTCGCGGCAGGTTACGTCCCGGTATAGGGCCGATTAGGCCGCGCGGCAAAAAAAGGTAACGATTTTGCCGGACACACTCTTCGGGACGATTCTACAAACGCTATCATAGCGCTTGTCCCGTCCCGGGCGATACTGTGAGGAATTTTTATGAGCCAAAAGACCGGAATTTTGCAAGAGTTTCGCGAATTTGCCCTTAAGGGGAGCGTTGTTGACCTTGCCGTCGGTGTGATTATCGGCGGTGCGTTCGGCAAGATTGTGGACTCCCTGGTGAAAGATGTGATCATGCCCATTGTGAATTTCATCCTGGGCGGATCGGTGGATTTCACCAATAAGTTCCTGTTGTTGTCCGCCCCGGATGGCTATACCGGCCCGATGACCTACGCTGACCTGACGGCAGCGGGGGCCATTGTGCTGGCCTGGGGAAGTTTCGTGACTATCCTCATCAACTTCATCCTGCTGGCGTTTGTCATCTTCTGGATGGTCAAGGCGATCAACCGTGTCCGCCGCGCCGCTGAAGCCAAGGAAGAGGCGGTGCCGGAAGCACCCGCGCCGACGCCGGATGACGTGGTGCTGCTGCGTGAAATCCGCGATCTGCTGAAGAAGTAATTCTCACTGTCCTGGATAGGCCTGGTGGCCGGCAGCATGCCGGCCACCAGGTTTTTTTTATGGGGCGCGCGGCGGGCGCTCCCGCCTGCGGCGAATTGTTGCAGGCCGCCGGACACGCTGGAGAGGCGTGCGCCCGCCGCGTTTGCGCCGGGTCAGGCAGGGCGGGTCAGGCCAAAGGCATCAGGCCGAATGCATCAGGCTGGATTGGGCAGGTCAATGAAATCGACGCGGATGCCAAATTGTTCCGCGACGGCCTGCCCCAGCGCCAGGGCGCCATAACGTTCGGTGGCATGGTGGCCGGCACTGATGAATACGGCGCCGTTTTCCGCTGCGATGTGGGCGCTGGGTTCGGAAATTTCGCCGGTGATGAAGGTGGTGGCCCCGGCGTCCAGCGCGGCTTCGAAGAATCCCTGGGCGCCGCCAGTGCACCAGGCAATGCGGCCCGGGGCCTGATTGCGGTCACCCGCGATAACGGGCTGGCGTTGCAGGCGTTCCGCGATCCGGGCTTCCAGTTCGGCCACGGTGCGGATGCCCGGCGCCTGGCCCAGCCAGATCAGTTTGTCCGGGCCACAGGTGTGCGGCGCGCCATCGGTGCCGCGTTCAGGTTCCAGCCCCAGAACACGCGCCAGTTGCGCGTTGTTGCCCAGGGTGGGGTGGGCGTCCAGCGGCAGGTGATAGGCCAGCAGGTTGAGGTCGTGGGCCAAGGCCAGGCCGATACGGCGTTTTTTCATGCCGCGGATGCGGGCGTCCTCATTGCGCCAGAACCAGCCATGGTGCACCAGCACGCCGTCGGCGCCACGCGCGACGGCTTCCTGCAGCAAGGCTTCGGAAGCGGTGACGCCGCTGATCAGGTGCCGGATAACAGGACGGCCTTCTACTTGCAGCCCGTTAGGGCAATAATCCTTGAATCGTGCGCTTTCCAGTGTCTGGTCCAGCCACTGCAACAATTCCTGTGTTTGAATCTGGCTCATTGTCTGTGATTCCTCTATGTCTATGCGTCGTCTTTGGCTGATTTTCTCGCAAACTGTCGTTTTCTGCCTGGCAGTCCTGTTTGTGCTGTCCATTTTCAAGCCGGAATGGCTGCGGCCCGGCGGTGGCGGCGTTTTGTCGCCGCAGGCCCAGGCGGCGCCGGTATCTTTCGCCCGCGCGGTGGAGCGCGCCGCGCCCGCGGTGGTGAATATTTACACGACGCAGCGCGTGAATGTGCCGGTGATTCCGCTGCCGGATGATCCGATGCTGCGTGAACTGTTCGGCATGGTGCCAGGGCTGAGCGAAGAGCAGGAACGCAATAGCCTGGGTTCGGGCGTCATGGCCAGCCGGGACGGATATGTGTTGACCAATCACCATGTGGTGCGGGCGGCGGATTCCATCGAAGTGGCCTTGCATGATGGCCGGCGTTTCAAGGCGCGCCTGATCGGGGCGGACCCGGAGACGGATCTTGCGGTGCTCAAGATAGAAGGCAAAGATTTGCCCTATTTCGAGTCGGTGCAACGCCAGCCCCTGGAAGTGGGGGAGATCGTGCTGGCGATCGGCAATCCTTTCGGTTTCGGGCAGACCACTACCATGGGGATTGTATCGGCCGTGGGCCGCACCGGCCTGGGCATCAATACCTACGAAAACTTCATTCAGACGGACGCGGCCATTAATCCCGGCAATTCGGGCGGCGCCCTGGTCGATTCGAACGGCGTGCTGGTGGGGATCAATACGGCCATTTATTCGAAAACGGGCGGGTCGCTGGGGATCGGATTCACGATTCCCATCAGCAGCGCGCTGGCGATCATGCAGGAAATTATCGCGCATGGCAGCGTGCAGCGCGGCTGGATGGGCCTGGAAACCCAGGATATGACGGAAGACCTGGCGCGTGCCTTCGGCATGGAAAAGACCGAAGGCGTCATTGTCGCGGCTGTCTTGCGGGATGGGCCGGCGCACCGTGCCGGGATGCAGGTGGGCGATATCCTGCTGAGCCTGAATGACAAGCCGGTGTTGCGCACGGCCGAAGCGCTCAATTCGATTGCCCAGCTGCCGCCGGGCACTAAAGTGGTGTGGGAGCTGCTGCGCAATGGCAAGCGGATCCGCTTGTCGGTGGAGATCGGTGTCCGGCCGGTGGCGCCGGATGCGGTCGTGCCTGTGGAAGAATAGCGGGCACCGCATGCGTAATCAGCGGTTGTCCGCTGCGGGTTCCCGCGCTGGGTGAGGGCGGGCCGGGGCGTGTGGGCGATCAGGCTCATACTGCCGGGCTTCAGGGCTTCAGGGCTTCAGGGCTTCAGGGCTTCAGGGCTTCAGGGCGCGTCCGGTTCGTGGGTTTCCCGGCAGGCATCTGCGGCCATTTG
>NZ_JBQEKA010000011.1:3134-62903 GCF_052103615.1 Kerstersia sp.
GGCTTCAGGGCGCGTCCGGTTCGTGGGTTTCCCGGCAGGCATCTGCGGCCATTTGGTGCAGGCGCTGCCAGATGGCATGTTGCCGGGCGCGGGGCAGTGGCCGCAGCAGGGCCAGGATGCGCAGGGCAGTGTCATCTGCGCCTGCGCGGGCAGCGGGCGTTGCGGCGCTGCCGGGCGCGGGGTCGCCATCGAGCAGCCACGGAACGCTGGTATCCAGCGCGCTGGCAATCTTTTTCAGCGTGGCCAATTGCGGCGCATAGCCGTCGAGATACAGCATGCGATGTATGGATGATTGCGAAACGCCGCATAGGCGGGCCAACTGGCTTTGGCTGCGTATGCCGCGCCAGCGCATCATGCTGGCCAGGCGTTGTGGAAAGCTCATGCGGGCGGATCGGTAAGCATAAAAATAAGATCCATTTACATTAGCATGGCCTAGACAATGCGGTGTGCCAAATTTATCCCTTTGCTGGCCTCTTTTTCGAGGAAGCGATGACGGAGAGGCAGGCTTGTGGATAAGGCTGTGCGCAAGCCTGTGTGAAATATTGGGATAAGCCTGGGGATAGGGTGTGAATTGTCTGTGGATAGCTTGTGGATAGGTGGCGCGTGGCGCGTCTAAGACTCCATGCCGCAGCCGCAGTCACAGTCACAGCCGCAGCAGGCATTCCGCCTTCAATGAGAACGCCCCTGGCCCGTTGGGATCGGGCAAGGGGCGTCTGTGCCGTGCAAGACGGCGGCCCGCCGTGTCTGGCGGGCGATGGCTATTATGGGGCGATGCGGCCCTGCGGCGCCAGGCGCGGCGCCGGATCAGGGCATCAGTTCGCTGCTGTCCTGGGGTTTGGTTTTGATAACGAAGCGGCCCAGCAACAGGCCTACTTCGTAGAGCAGGCACAGCGGTACCGCCAGCATGAATTGGCTGACGACATCGGGAGGCGTGACCACGGCAGCGATGATGAAAGCGCCGACAATGACGTAGCCCCGCGCCTGCCTGAGCTTGTCGAGGGTGGTCAGGCCGGTGCGCAGCAGCAGGACGACGGCCACCGGGACTTCGAAGGTAATGCCGAATGCCAGGAACATGGTCATGACAAAACCGACATAGGCTTCGATATCAGGGGCGGGCGTGATGGATTGCGGCGCGAATGAGGCGATGAACTGGAAAACTGTTTTGAAGACGACGAAATAGCAGAACGCCATACCCGCCAGGAACAGCAGGGTGCTGGAAATGATCAGCGGCAGCGCCAGGCGTTTCTCATGGCGGTATAGCCCCGGGGCCACAAAGGCCCAGGCCTGGTAAAGCACGATCGGCAGCGCAATGACCAGGGCCAGCAGCATGGTGACTTTGACGGGCACCATGAAGGGCGTGATGACGCCAGTGGCGATCATGCGCGTGCCTTGCGGCAGGGCATCGAGCATTGGCTGTGCCAGGAAGTCATAGATGGCGGAGGCCCCTGGCCACATGAACAGGACCAGGAAGCAGACCAGCACGGCACCCCCCGCCTTCATCAGGCGCGAACGCAATTCGATCAGGTGGGAGATGAAGCTGTCTTGCTGCAGGTGTTCTTCCGTCACGACTTGGTACCGGAGGGAGAGGAGGGGGCCGCCTTGGCGGCTTCAGGAACGGGCGAGCCAGGATCCGCTGGCACATCGGCAGAGGCGGGCGTTGCAGCGTGCGCTGTTGGCGTGGCGCTTGCCGGTACGGGGTCTGCCTGTGCGGGGGTTTCCTGTACGGGGCTAGTCGCGGTTGCCGCCGGCGGCGTTTCCGCCGCAGCGGGTGTCAGGGTATGGTCGTGGGCGGGCGCAGGAACCGCGTCCGCGAGAGAGCCAGGGGCGGGCGCAGGGCCAGCGCCTGTTGCGGCGGTATCAGGCGCCGCAGGGCGGCTTTCTGCCGCCGGGGTTGCCGCCTGATTGCCGGGCGCGCTGGTGGCGGCCTGGCTGTCTGGCAGCGCCGGGCCGGGCCCGGCGGCATCGGCAGGTGCCGATTCTTCCGGGGAGGACAGGCTGGTCGCGCTGCTGGCCAGTTTGGACATCTCGTCGTGGAACTGGTCCAGAGGCTGCCGTATGCTGCTTTCCGCCTCGCGCAGCGAGGTTTTCAGGCTGCTGGCGGCTTCGTCCATCTGCGCTTTGAATTTTTTCAGCTCATCGAGCTCCATCTCGCGCTGGATGTCCGATTTGACATCGCTGACATAGCGCTGGGCACGGCCAAGCAGATGGCCGACGGTTCGCGCCACCTTGGGCAGCCGTTCCGGGCCGATCACAACCAGCGCCACGGCGCCGATGACCAGCAATTCTGTGAAGCTGATATCGAACATTGAACGTCAGGCGAGAGGGGGTTTCAGGTGTTGCCGGGCATCAGTGACGCAGTCTGCGTCACTTGTCGCCGGTTTTTTCGCGTGCCTGGACGTCTATGGTGTCGCCCTGGCTGACGCGCGGTGTGGGGGCGTCGATTTTCTCATCGCTGTCGGAGGAGGCTTCCTTCATGCCCTCTTTGAAGCCTTTGACGGCGCCGCCGAGATCCTGGCCCATATTGCGCAGTTTCTTGGTGCCGAACACCAAGGCGACGATCAACAGGACGATCAACCAATGCCAGATACTGAAGCTACCCATGTGGATTCTCCGTGCGGGTCAGATGAATGGGCGCGCCGGGCGCAGCCCAAGTATTACGAGTTCGAAGGCAACCATTCTACCCAACTGGATGACAGCATTATGACTCAGCCGGCCGGCGCGCCTTTTCTTCCAGGCCGGAGAGGCCTTCGCGGCGGGCCAGTTCCGCAAGCACATCTTCCGGACGCTTGCCATAATATGTTAGCGCCACCAGGCTGTGATACCAAAGGTCGGCCGTTTCATTGACCAGTTTGTCGGCGTCGCTGTCCTTGGCGGCCATGACGACTTCCGTGGCTTCTTCGCCGATTTTCTTCAGGAAGGCATCCGGGCCTTTGTGGAACAGCTTGGCCGTGTACGAACCAGCCGGGTCGCCGCCATTGGCGGGCAGCCGGCTTTCCAGGGTATCAGCCAGGCGGCGCAGGATGTCGGATGCAGTGTTCATGCGTGATAAATGTCGTCGGGGTTTTTCAGCACAGGGTCGGTCGTGACCCAGCGCGCCTCGTCATCCTGGCCTTCCAGGCGCTGGTAAAAGCAGCTTTCCCGGCCAGTGTGGCAGGCAATGCCGCCATGCTGCTCGACTTGCAGCAGAATGACGTCGTTGTCGCAATCCAGGCGAATTTCCTGCACATGCTGGGTGTGCCCGGAGGATTCGCCCTTGCGCCAGAGCTTGCCGCGCGAACGCGACCAGTACACGGCGACGCCGGTGGCGACAGTTTCGCGCAGCGAGGTTTCATTCATCCAGGCGAACATCAGGATGCGGCCGGTGGCCACATCCTGGGCAATGGCGGGAATCAGGCCATTTTCGTCGAAGGCGACCTGGGCCAGCCAGGCGGGTTGCGGCTGGCTCATGCGCGTGTCTCCAGGCGGACGGGGATGCCGCGTTCGGCCAGATAGGCTTTGGCTTCACCCACGGTGTGCTGGCCATAGTGGAAGATGCTGGCCGCGAGGACGGCGCTGGCGCCGCCTTCGGTCAGGCCATCGGCCAGATCCTGCAGGCCGCCCACGCCGCCAGACGCGATAACGGGGACAGGGACGGCGTCCGATACAGCGCGTGTCAGCGCCAGGTCGAAACCGGAGCGGGTGCCATCACGATCCATGCTGGTCAGCAGGATTTCGCCCGCGCCATAGCTGGCCATGCGGCGGGCCCATTCCACGACATCCAGGCCGGTGGCCTTGCGGCCGCCGTGGCTATAGACTTCCCAGCGCGGCGTGCCGTCAGCGGCATCAGGTGCGCGCCGGGCATCAATCGCCACGACGATGCACTGTGAGCCATGGTAATTGGAGGCGTCACGCACCAGATCCGGGTTGCTGATGGCGGCGCTGTTGATGGACACCTTGTCGGCGCCAGCGTTGAGCAGGCGCTGAATATCAGCAACCACGCGCACGCCGCCGCCGACCGTCAGCGGAATAAAGACCTGCGAGGCCACCTGCTCGATGATGGGCAGGATCAGATCGCGGCCGTCACTGGTGGCAGTGATGTCGAGGAAGGTCAGTTCGTCGGCACCCTGGGCGTCGTAGCGCCGGGCGATTTCGACGGGATCGCCGGCATCGACCAGATTGACGAAATTGACGCCCTTGACCACACGGCCTGCCGTGACATCCAGGCAGGGAATGATGCGCCGCGTCAGGCCGCTTGCCGTGTTCGCGCTCATGGCTGCCATTCGTCGGCGAGATCCTGGGCGGCGGCGAAGTCCAGGGTGCCTTCATAGATGCTGCGGCCCAGGATGACGCCGGACACGCCTTCCTGTTCGACCGCGCACAGCGCTTCGATATCGCTCAGGTCGGTCACGCCGCCGGAGGCAATGACGGGAATCCGCACGCTGTTGGCGAGACGGACTGTGGCTTCGATGTTCACGCCAGAGAGCATGCCATCGCGACCAATGTCGGTATAAATAATGGATTCGCAGCCGTAATCTTCGAACTTGCGGGCAAGATCGACGACGTTCTGGCCGGTCAGCTTGCTCCAGCCGTCCGTGGCGACCTTGCCGTCCTTGGCGTCCAGGCCGACGATCACGCTGCCGGGAAAGGCGCTGCAGGCATCCTGGAGGAAGCCGGGGTTTTTGACGGCGGCCGTGCCGATGATGACGTAGCGAATGCCGAAGTCCAGATAGCGCTCAATGGTATCCAGGTCACGGATACCACCGCCGATCTGAACCGGGATATCGTCGCCAACGGCTTTTACGATGGCGCGGATGGATGCTTCATTGCGCGGCTTGCCGGCAACGGCGCCGTTCAGATCGACCAGATGCAGGCGGCGGGCGCCCAAATCCAGCCAATGCTGTGCCTGGGCGGCAGGGTCCGTGGAAAAGACGGTGGCGTCATCGAGGTCGCCTTGGCGCAAGCGGACGCATTGCCCGTCTTTGAGGTCGATGGCGGGGATCAGCAGCATGATGTCAGAAGTAATGTAGGGAAGTGGGAAGGGCACGTGCCACGCGCCCGTCTTGGATCAAGGTTTCCAGTCTACAAAATTGCGGTAAAGACGCAAGCCCGGTGCCGCGCTTTTTTCTGGATGGAACTGTACTGCAAACAAATTCTCGCACGCGACGGCACAAGTGAAGCGCAGGCCATATTCACTGCTGCCTGCGATGAACGCAGGGTCGGCAGGGACGGCGTAGTAGCTGTGGACAAAATAGAACGCCGTCTGGTCGGCTATGCCGTCCCAGAGCGGGTGAGACAGATCCTGGCGCACCGGGTTCCAGCCCATGTGCGGGACTTTCAGGGCGTCGCGGGCTTGTGGCTCGCGGTCTTCCCTGCCATCCAGCGGCGCGGCAAAGCCAGGGCCCTGGAAGCGTTTGACCTGGCCGGGCAGCAAGCCCAGGCCAGGCGTATTGCCTTCTTCGCTGTGTTCAAACAGCATTTGCTCGCCAACGCACACACCCAGCAAGGGTTTGTTGCGTGCGGCGCGCAAGACGGCATCAAGCAGTCCGGATTGTTCCAGCGTGCGCATGCAATCGGGCATGGCGCCCTGGCCCGGGAAAACGATACGGTCGGCTGCGTCGATGGCAGCGGCCTGGTTGCAGATACGGATATCCGCATCCGGGGCGGCATGGCGCAGGGCGCGGGCAACGGAATGAAAGTTGCCCATGCCGTAATCAACGATGGCGATCGTATTCACGAGTCAGGTAGCCGGTTGAAGGTGGATATGTCCAGCGCCGCCTCAGCGGCGGCGCTGTTGCTTACAGGACACCCTTGGTCGAGGGAATGACGCCTGCACTGCGGTCATCGGCTTCCAGGGCCATGCGCAGCGCGCGCCCACAGGCCTTGAAGACGGTTTCGCATTGGTGGTGGGCGTTTTCGCCCCGCAGGTTGTCGATGTGCAGGGTGATGCCGGCGTGGTTGACCAGCCCCTGGAAAAATTCGCGGGCCAGATCGACATCGAAATTGCCGATGCGGGCGCGCACATAGGGGACGTGATAGAACAAACCGGGGCGGCCGGAGAAATCGACCACCACACGCGACAGGGATTCATCCAGAGGCACATAGGCATGGCCGTAGCGGCGTATGCCTTTCTTGTCGCCAATGGCTTGCGCGAAGGCCTGGCCCAGGGTGATACCGACATCTTCCACCGTATGGTGGTCGTCGATATGCAGGTCGCCGTCAGCCTTGATATCGAGGTCGATCAGGCCGTGGCGGACGATCTGGTCCAGCATGTGGTCGAAGAAGGGAACACCGGTATCGAGTTTGCCCTTGCCGGTGCCGTCGAGATTGACGGCCACACGGATACGGGTTTCATTGGTGTTGCGGGTAATTTCGGCGGTACGCATGGCACTCGTGCTGGACAAAAGCAGGAAATCAGGAAGAACTGGAGCCAGGCTCCAGGCGATAGCGGGCGCTGCCGGCATGGGCGGGCAGGCCTTCGCCGTCAGCCAGGCTGGCAGCCAGCGGCCCCAGAGTCTGGGCGCCGGCATGGGAAACCTGGATAACGCTGGAACGCTTCTGGAAGTCATAGACACCCAGCGGCGAGGAAAAACGGGCGGTGCGCGACGTCGGCAGCACATGGTTGGGGCCGGCGCAGTAGTCGCCCAGCGACTCGGAACTGTAGCGTCCCAGGAACATGGCGCCTGCGTGGCGGATGCGGTCTGCCCAGAATTCGGGGTTCTCGGTGGAAATTTCCAAGTGTTCGGCCGCGATATCGTTGGCGATCTCACAGGCCTGTTCCAGATCCTGCACCAAGATCAGCGCGCCGCGGCCCGACAGGCTTTTGCGGATGATGTCGGCGCGCGGCATGGACGGCAGCAGGCGCTCGATGGCGGCCGCGACTTCGTCGAGGTAAGCGGCGTCGGGGCACAGCAGGATGGCTTGCGCCAGTTCGTCGTGCTCGGCCTGTGAAAACAGATCCATGGCGATCCAGTCCGCGGGCGTGGTGCCGTCACAGATGATCAGGATTTCACTGGGGCCGGCAATCATGTCAATGCCGACCGTGCCGAAGACGCGCCGTTTGGCGGCAGCGACGTAGGCATTGCCCGGACCGGTGATTTTGTCCACCGGCGTGATGGAATCGGTGCCGTAGGCCAGCGCGGCCACGGCTTGCGCGCCGCCTATGGCCCAGACGCGATCCACGTCGGCAATGGCTGCGGCCGCCAGCACCAGCGGGTTGCGCAGGCCATCAGGCGTGGGGGTGACAATGACGAGATCAGGCACACCGGCAACCTTGGCCGGGATGGCGTTCATCAGAACCGAGGACGGATAGGCAGCTTTGCCGCCGGGCACATAAAGGCCGACGCGATCCAGCGGGGTGATTTTCTGGCCCAGGCGGGTGCCGTCGGCTTCGGTATAGGACCAGCTTTCGCCGCGTTGCCGTTCGTGATAGACGCGGATGCGTTCCGCCGCTGCTTCCAGCGCGCCGCGCTGATCGGCCGGCAGGCCGTCGCGTGCGGCCAGCAGGTCGGCACGGGGGATTTCCAGCGCAGCGATGCTGTCGGCGCTGACCCGGTCGAAACGGCGGGTGTATTCCAGCAGCGCGGCATCACCGCGCAGGCGCACATCTTCCAGAATGTCCCGGGTCGTATTTTCGATGGCGGCATCCTGGGAAGCTTCAAAAGCAAGCAGCGTGCGCAGGCTGCCCCGGAAATTCGGAGAGCGGTAGTCTAGGCGATTGATCACGGTATCGGACACAGCGGTAAGCGAACATCAACCGCTAGAGTATAAGCCGCAGCGGCAGGCGCTGCGGCGCTTGAGGGCAAGTTGTACGTTTATTTTGCGTCAAAGACAGGCTGGGGCATGCCTTTGAAGTCCAGCCAGCGTTTGTTGGCGTAGTCGTACAGCTTGCAATGACGGGCGCACTTGAAGTACCAGCGCCAAGAGAAGTACTGGATCACGATGCGGCCGGGCAGCATTTCTTCCAGGCGCTTTTGCGCTTCGGGCAGCCGGTACAGCGGAATGCTCATGTCCACGTGGTGGGCCGTGTGGACCATGATGTTGTGCAGCAGGCGGCGGCCGAAATACTTGAAGGTGAGGTGCACGGTGGTGGAAACAAAGGGCTGCGAGGCCGCCCATTCTTCCTTGTTTTCGTACCACTCGATTTCCGGATGGGTATGCTGGATGTAGATCACCATGCCTATCATGCCGTTCCAGAAAATGAACGGGACGACAAAACCGGCAAACAGGGTCAGCCAGACAGATTGCTGGGTGGCCAGGGCCGCCCAGACTAGCGCGCCGACCCAGAGGCAGGCCGCGACAGTGACCAGAATGCCGTCCAGAATGAAGACGCGGCGGCGGGTCGGCATTTCCTTCCTGCTGGGGAAGTACATGCGGCGCCACCAGGTTTCCACCAGATAGTAGAGCCAGGGGCACCAGCCGCTGCGGTACAGGCGCTCAAGAATGCGCTGGCCACGGCTCATAGACTGGTATTCCTCGACGGTCTTGGGGCACCAGACGAAGTCGAAACCCTTGAGGTTGGAATAGCCATGGTGCACGACGTTGTGGCCGACATCCCACAGGCTGTAAGGGGTCAGGGACGGCAGGAACAGCAGGCGGCCCAGCCAGCGGTTCAGGCGGCGGTGATCCGTGAAGGATTGGTGGCAGGCATCGTGCCCCAGGATGAAGAGGCGGCCGATGATGAAGCCGGTCACCATGCCCATCACGATTTTCAGGATGGGGTTTTCGAACCAGACCGTGGCGGCGATCGCCAGGCCATAGATGATGAATTCGAAAAGAGTCAGAAACAGTGCAAAGGCGGTAGAGCGCTTGGCGAATGGCGTGGTCCAGCTGCGAATAATCTTGCGATGCGGGAGCGGCTCGTCGGGTGCCAGGGGCGTCGTGTTTGTTGCGGTCACAGGCTGCTTGCAGAAAAAAAAGAAACAGGCAGAAGACCTGGAATGCGCGATGGCGCCGCGCCAATACTGGGCGCGCCTGTCTCCTGGACGGATGCCGGCCGTGTGGCACATGACTTACAGGCCATGTGACAGGATAAGATAACAGTCGTAAATGACCGTTACATGTCAAACCGTGGGGTGGCCGGCAACGGGCCCCATTGTACGCTGTCCGCTTATTTCCTGTCGAAAAGCTGAAAGCTGGTACGGAATTCCACGTTCCCACCGCCCCGCGGGGCAGGCGGCACGCGGGCTGGCGTTCAGGCCGGCAGGCTGGCCTGGGCGAAGGCGTCCAGCAGCGGTTGCAGGCGGGCGCCACGGGTCTTGAGCGACGCGCGGTTGACGATCAGGCGCGAGGAAATCGGCATGACATCTTCGACCGCCACCAGGTTGTTGGCGCGCAACGTGCCGCCGGTGGAGACCAGGTCAACGATGGCATCGGCCAGGCCGACCAGCGGGGCCAGTTCCATAGAGCCGTAGAGTTTGATGATGTCCACGTGCATGCCCTTGGCGGCAAAGTGCTCACGGGCGGCCTGGACATACTTGGTCGCCACGCGCAGGCGGGCGCCCGGGTGAATCGCGGCGGCATAGTCAAAGTCCTGGCGGACCGCTACGCAAAGCTTGCAGCGGGCGATGTTCAGGTCGATGGGCTGGTACAGGCCGCCGCCTTCGTCGTGGGCGTTGTGCTCATACAGCACATCCTTGCCGGCGATACCGAAATCGGCCGCGCCGTACTGGACATAGGTAGGCACATCAGACGCCCGCACGATCAGCAGACGCAAGGCGGGATCGCTGGTGGGCAGAATGAGCTTGCGCGATTTTTCGGGGTCTTCCGTCACTTCCACGCCGGCCGCCGCCAGCAAAGGCAGCGTTTCTTCGAAGATGCGCCCTTTGGACAAAGCCAGTGTCAGGGTATCGCTGGACGGGTTGGCGGCCTGGGTCATGCTGCTTCCTTGCTGCTGATGCGTTTGATATTGGCGCCCAGCATACTCAGTTTTCGTTCCATTTTCTCGTAGCCGCGGTCCAGATGGTAGATGCGGTCAATGAGCGTTTCGCCTTCCGCGGCCAGGCCGGCAATGACCAGGCCCGCCGAAGCGCGCAGGTCAGTGGCCATGACATTGGCGCCGGACAGCCGTTCGACGCCATGCACCACGGCGGTATGGCCGTCGATGTCGATATTGGCGCCCAGGCGGCACAGTTCCTGCACGTGCATGTAGCGATTTTCGAAAATGGTCTCGACGATGACCGCGGTGCCGTTGGCTACCGTGTTGAGCGCCATGATCTGCGCCTGCATGTCAGTGGCGAAGCCCGGATATTCCAGGGTGCGCACGCCGACGGCGTTGGGGCGCTGGTTCATGCGCGCGCGGATCCAGTCGGCGCCGGTTTCCAGCGCCAGGCCGGCTTCCGCCAGTTTGTCGAGCGTCGCGCCCATGGCGTCGGCGGCCGTGCCGCGCAGCAGCACATCGCCGCCGGTAGCGGCAACAGCGCACAGGAAGCTGCCGGCTTCGATGCGGTCCGGCGAAATGCTGTGGGTCGCGCCATGCAGCTTGTCCACGCCGTCAATGACGATGCGGTCGGTGCCATGGCCGCTGATGCGGGCGCCCATTTTGATGAGCAGTTCGGCCAGATCGACGATTTCCGGTTCGCGCGCGGCGTTTTCCAGAATGGTGCGGCCCTCGGCCAGCACGGCTGCCATCAGCAGATTTTCCGTACCGGTCACGGTCACCATGTCGGTGCGTACCGTCGTGCCTTGCAGGCGCGAGGCGCGTGCCACGACAAAGCCTTTTTCGATGCTGATGTCGGCGCCCAGCGCGGCCAGCCCCTTGATATGCTGATCGACCGGCCGCTGGCCGATGGCGCAGCCGCCGGGCAGGCTGACGCGCGCTTCGCCAAAGCGCGTCAGCAGCGGGCCCAGCACCAGAATGGAGGCGCGCATGGTTTTGACCAGCTCATAGGGCGCTTCCAGGCTGGTAATGGCGCCAGCATTCAGCGTGACCGTGCTGGCCGCCGGGTCATGCGTGGTGCGCACGCCCAGCTGATTGAGCAATTTCAGGGTGGTGCTGATGTCGTTGAGCGCGGGCACATTGTGCAGCGTGAGCGTGTCGGCGGTCAGCAGGCTGGCGCACAGGATGGGCAGGGCGGCGTTTTTGGCGCCGGAAATGGTGATTTCGCCCTGCAGCCTGGCGCCGCCGGTGATTTGGAGTTTGTCCATGTCAGTTCGCCTGGCGGGATGCGTATTCCTGGGGGGTAAGTGTGCTCATCGACAGCGCGTGGATTTCGGCGTGCATGCGGGTGCCCAGCGCGGCATAGACCAGCTGGTGGCGGGCGACCAGGCGTTTGCCTGCGAAAGCATCGCTGACGATGATGGCCTCGAAGTGCGATCCATCGCCGCTGACTTCGAGATGCGTACAGGACAGTCCTTCGGCAATGTATTGCCGGACTTGTTCCGGAGTAGGCAGGGACATAATCATGACCTCAATTTGTAGCCGCGAGCCAGCAGCCACTGCGCATAGAGCGCCAAAACGATGAAAACGCCGCCGACGACGGCCAGGCTATGCCAGGGTGAGGCATCCGCGCGGGAGAAAAAGCCGTAGCGGAAGCCGTCAATCGCGTAGAACACCGGGTTCCAGTGCGACACCTGCTGCCAGAACGCGGGGAGGGAGTGAATGGAGTAGAACACGCCGGAGAGAAAGGTCGCGGGCAGGATCAGGAAGTTTTGAAAGGCCGCCAGCTGGTCGAATTTTTCCGACCATAGCCCGGCAATGATGCCCAGCGCGCCCATGATGCCGCAGGCCAGCACGGCAAAAGCCAGTACCCAGAAGGGCTGCTGGATGCTGAGGCCGGCAAAGGCCGTGGCAACCAGCCCGACGCACAGACCCACCAGCAGGCCGCGGGCGACAGCGGCCAGCAGATAGGCCCAGAAAATTTCCCGGTGTGAAATCGGCGGCAGCAGAATGAAGACCAGATTGCCGGTAATGCGGCTCTGGATCAGGGATGATGAGGGGTTGGCGAACGAGTTCTGCAACATGCTCATCATCATGAGGCCCGGCACCAGGAAGGTGGTGTAGGGCACGGCGTCATACACCTGCACGCGGTTCTGCAGAACCTGGGCGAACACGACCAGATACAGCAAGGCCGTCAGCACCGGCGCGGCAATGGTCTGGAATCCGACCTTGACGAAGCGCATGACTTCCTTGCGCAGCAAGGTCGGGAACCCGGAGCCGGCAGGCTGCGGAATAACGATTTTCTGGGTGGTCATATGGCGATGCGGGGAGCCAGGGGCTCTTCAAGCTGCATGATGCGTACGAAGGCGTCTTCCAGGTCAGTGCCGCCGGCACTGGCCAGCAGAGCTTCCGTGGTGTCCAGGGCCATCAGCCGGCCGCGCCGCATCATGGCGATGCGGCCGCACAGTTCCTGCGCTTCTTCCAGATAGTGGGTGGTGAGCAGGATGGTATGGCCTTCGCGGTTCAGCCGCGAAATGAATTCCCACAGGGTGCGGCGCAGATCGACATCCACGCCCGCTGTCGGTTCATCCAGGATGATGACCGGCGGCCGGTGCACCAGCGCCTGCGCTACCAGCACGCGGCGCTTCATGCCGCCGGACAGGGCGCGCATATTGCTGTCGGCCTTGTCGGTCAGGCCCAGATTGAACAGGATTTCATCAATCCAGTCGTCGTTGTTGCGCAGGCCGAAGTAGCCGGACTGGATGCGCAAGGTCTGGCGGACCGTGAAAAACGGGTCGTACACCAATTCCTGCGGGACCACGCCCAGCGCCCGGCGCGCCTGCTGATACTGGTCCCGGACATCGTAGCCGCAGATCGAAGCCTTGCCGCTGCTGGCGTAGCTCAGGCCCGCCAGGATGGAGATCAGCGTGGTTTTGCCTGCGCCGTTCGGGCCCAGCAGGCCGAAGAATTCCCCATGCTCTATGCGCAGGCTGATGTCGTTCAGCGCAGGAAAGCCGGGACGGGCTTCGCGTTTGCTGAACCAATCACGCCAAGTGCGTTCGCGCGGGGGATAAACCTTGGAAACGTGGTCGATAAGAACGGCGGACATGGATAGGATCAGGACTCCGGCGTAGTGTTGCGTTGCTGCAGGGCCTGGATCAGGCCGTCCATGCCGCCCTTGGCGATTTCCTGGGCGAATTGGTTGCGGTAGTTCTCGATCAGCCAGATCCCTTCGACGTTCAGGTCATAGATGATCCAGCCTTCCGGCGTGCGGTTCAGGCGGTAATCGACCTGCACCGGTTCGGCGCCGCGATGGGGCGTGATGCGCGAACGCACGACGACATCGTTTTTGGCCGCATCGCCGCGGAACGGCATCATGGTGACATGGGTGCTGTTGTCCACCTGGCTCAGCGCGCCGCTATAGGTGCGCGTCAGCGTGCCGCGGAACGCATCGGCCAGCGCATTGCGCTGTTCGGGCGTGGCGTCACGCCAGTACTTGCCGGCCGCCAGGCGCGTGGTGCGCTGGAAATCGACGTAAGGCAGCACATACAGGTCAACAATGCGGTTGACGGCGCCGATATTGCCGCGCAGGGCATCCTGATCCTGCTTGAGGACGTCCAGCGCCTGGAGGGCGACCTGTTCGACAAATTCGTTGGGTTCGGCCTGGCGGTTGATGTCCGCGGAAGCCGTGGCGGCAGCGCCCAGCAACAGGGTGCAGGACAGCGCGAGGCGCTGAATCAGGGCTGCAGCGCGTCGTCCCAGCATCGCGGCGGAGGCCGTATGGCGGATGGCAGTCAGGGTCATGGCGGTTACCTATTGAAGCAGGGTCAGGGGGTGGTATCGACCAGGGCTTCCTCGCCCGGGTCGTCATAATCCGGCAGATCGTCTTCGTAATCCGGCAGATCATCGTCGTCGCTGGCGCCGAAGGGGCGCAGTTTTTGGCGCAGCAGCGCATTGCGGTTCTGGAAGTAGGCGTCACGCACGAAGGAATAGGGGTCCAGCGCCGTGGCTTGCACGGTGCGCGTGGCATCCAGCAGCGAAGCGCGCGTATCCAGGCCTTCCAGGCCCCACGCAATATTGCGCAGGCGGACGTTATCGACGGCCGTGGCGATGTCCATCTTTGCCAGGCCGCGCGCCGCCATGCCGGTGCCGTCACGCAGCGAGCTCGGGCCGAAGATGGGCAGCACGATGTACGGGCCATGGCCCAGGCCCCAGACGCCCAGCGTGGTGCCGAAGTCGTTGCGGATGCGGTAGGCGCCGTTGGCTGTCGCGACGTCGAAACAGCCGCCCACGCCGACGGTGGTGTTGAACATCACGCGGCCCAGCGTGTTGATGAAATCGTGGCCGCGGCCCTGGGCCAGGCTGTTGAGCGCGGACCAGACATCGCTGATGTTATTGAAAATATTGCCAATACAGCTGCGCACCGGGCCGGGCGTGACGGTGGTGTAGAGGGTGGCCAGCGGTTCCAGGACGACGGTATCGACGGCGTCATTGAACTGATAAACGCCCCGGTTGAAGCTTTCGAAGGGGTCGCGCGGGTCAGGATGGGAGACCGTTGCGCAGCCGGCCAGTGCCAGGCTGGAGGCAAGCAGGGTCGGACGCAGCCAGTGGCGGCCATGGCGTTGAGGCTGGTTCATTTTTCGCTGCCTTGCTTGTCCGCAGTGTTGTAAAGGAATTTGCTGATCAGGGTTTCCAGCACGACGGCGCTCTGGGTGAACATGATTTCACCGCCGTTGGGGATGTCTTCCGTGTCGCCGCCGGCTTCCAGGCCGATGTATTGCTCGCCCAGCAGGCCCGAAGTCAGGATCTTGGCCGAGGAGTCCAGCGGGAAGTGGAACCCTTCCTGCATATCCATGGTTACCACGGCTTCGTAGGTTTTCGGGTTCAGGTGAATATTGTTGACACGGCCCACGACGACACCGGCGCTTTTGATGGGCGCGCGCGGCTTCAAGCCGCCAATGTTGTCGAAATTGGCCGAGATTTCATAGGTGGGCTTGAACGAGAAGGTGCTCAGGTTGCCGGCGCGCAGGGCGAGGAAAGCCAGGGCCAGAATGCCCAGCAGCACAAACAGGCCGACCCAGAAATCATTTTTTTCTTGCGACATGACGGAATCCGTATCGTATCAATTGCCAAACATGAGTGCGGTCAGCAGGAAATCCAGACCCAGCACAACCAGGGAGCTGACCACGACGGTGCGTGTCGTGGCCTGGGCGACGCCTTCGGGCGTGGCTTTTGCTTGCCAGCCCTGGTACAGCGCGATCAGCGTGGTGGCGATGCCGAACACCACACTTTTGACAAAACCATTGCCGATATCCTGCCAGATATCGACGCCGCTTTGCATTTGCGACCAGTAGGTGCCATTGTCCACCCCTATCATGGGGACACCGACCAGCCAGCCGCCGAGGATGCCGACAGCAGAGAAAATCGTGGCCAGTATCGGCATGGAAATGAAGCCGCCCCAGAAACGGGGCACCAGCACGCGGCGGATCGGGTTGACGGCCATGACTTCCATGGCCGCCAGTTGCTCGCCCGCTTTCATCAAGCCGATTTCGGCGGTCAAGGCCGTGCCGGCGCGCCCGGCGTACAGCAAGGCAGTGACGACCGGGCCGAGCTCGCGCGTCAGCGACAGCGCGACCAGCAGGCCCAGCGCGTCTTCAGCGCCATAGATGCTGAGGGTGTAGAAACCCTGCAAGCCCAGCACAAAACCGACGAACAGGCCGGACACGGCAATAATCAGCAGGGAATGATTGCCGATGAAGTGAACTTGCTGGCTGACCAGGCGCGGGCGTTGCACGGCAATGCCGCTTTGCCCCAGCACTTGGCCGAAAAATCGGGAGAACAAGCCCAGCCCGGTAATTTTCGCGCGTACCCAGGCGCCCAGCCCGGCGATGGTGTGATAAGGGTTCATGCGCGTTTTCCTTGCTGCGCCAGCCATGCCTCGAAGGCGGGCGTGCTGGGGTACTGGAAGGCCACCGGGCCGTCCGGCGCGCCGGTTAGGAACTGGCACACATACGGGTCATCCGAAGCGGCGAGCGTCTCGGGCGTGCCCGACGCCTTGAGTTCCCCCTGGCCGACGAGGTACACCTGGTCGGCAATGGCGAAGGATTCCTGAACGTCATGGGTAATCAGCACCGACGCGCAGCGCAGGCGGTCGGCCAGGTCGCGGATCAGGCGCGCGGTGACACCCAGGGAAATCGGATCCAGACCGGCGAACGGTTCGTCGTAGAGGATCAGTTCGGGTTCAAGGACAATGGCGCGGGCCAGCGCCACGCGCCTGGCCATGCCGCCGGAAATGGCGTTGACACGCAGGTGCGCCGCTGTGCGCAAGCCAACGGCATCCAGCTTGTCCAGCACTTTTTCGGTAATTTCAGCTTCCCCGAGGCGGGTATGTTCCCGCAGGGGAAAAGCCACGTTTTCAAAGACATTCAAGTCAGTGAACAGCGCGCCTTGCTGGAACAGGACGCCCATGCGCTGGCGCAAGGTTTCACGCTCGCGGTCAGTGACGGCGCCCATATCGCGGCCGAAGACGGTGACGGTGCCGCGCTGGGCCGTCAACTGGCCAGTGGCGGCGCGCAATAGTGTTGTTTTGCCCGAACCCGAACCGCCCATGATGGCGACGACCTGCCCGGGCTGCACTTGCATGGAAATGCCGCGCAGCACGGTGAAATCGCCATAGCCCAGCGCTGCATCATTGAAATGCAGAACAGGCGCGGCAGTCTTGGGCAAGGCGTCGGCGTGCGGCATGGGAATTGGGAAGAAGGGCAAAAGGGGCATTGTATCCCGGCTGTTGCTTGCGCGGCGGGGACGGCCGAGGAAGGGATTGCATGCTTGTTGCATTTGTCGCCTGGCCCGGCGGGCCAGGCAGGGCGCAGTTTTCAGCCTCGCCAGGCAGGATGGGCGCCATGCTTGTGACGGCTTGAAACAAATGCTGGCCGCAGGGGGCAGACGGGATGGCCGCGGGGCAGGCCAGGCCGGGCCGGCCGGCACAAACACCGCCGCCGGCGCGGAAAATCCGGGCCGGCGGCAGGCGGGCTGCCAGCGCCAGCTGTGTGGCGGGGGCCGGCTGGCCGGTCAACTGGCGCTGCGCGGGTCGAATGCCAGCTCCGTGGCCATTTGTTCATACAGCGCCTTGGCGGCCGGCGTATCCGCAGGCGGCAGGACAACCTGGATATCCAGGGTCAGATCGCCGGGAGGCTGGCCCGGAATGCCGTGCGCCTTGACCGACAACTGGCGGCCGCTTTGGGCTCCGGCGGGAATGCGGACCTTGATGGTGCGGTCCGGCAGCCGTACCGGTACCACAGCCCCCAGCGCCGCTTCCCAGGGTGCGACAGGCAGCGTCATGGCAATGTCCTTGCCGTCCACGCGGTAACGCGGGTGCGGCTGGAACGAGACTTCCAGCAGCAGGTCGCCCGCGCCGGCGGGGCCGGGTTCGCCTTGGCCGGCCAGACGGATGACCTGTCCGGCCTGAACCCCTTTCGGGATTTTGACGTCGAAAGTGCGTTCGCCCTGACTGGTGCGCAGAGACAACTGGCGGGTGGCGCCAGTGAAGGAGTCTTCTATGCCCAGCACGACACGCGCGCGTATGTTCTCGCCCCGGCCGGAACGCCGGGCCTGGCGAAAGCCCGATGATGCGCCCGCGCCGCCGCCCATGCGGCCGAACAGTTCCGAGAAAAAGTCGGAGAACCCGGCGGATTCGAAATCGCCCTGCTGATTGAAATTGAAATGGCTGCCCTGGCCCCAGCCGGGGGGCGGACGGAATGCGCCGTCGCCCTGGCTATGGCCAAGCTGGTCATAGGCACTGCGTTTTTCGGGATCGGAGAGCACCGTATAGGCTTCATTGACCTCGCTCATGCGCTGCGCCGCGTCCGTTTCTTTGGAAACGTCCGGGTGGTACTTGCGCGCCAGTTTGCGAAAGGCTTTCTTGATGTCTTCTGCGCTTGCGTCCCGGGATACGCCGAGCGTGGCGTAGTAGTCCCTGTATTCCATATATTTCCCTCATGGAAAGGATGCATGATGTTATCCCTTCTATGGGGGCAAAGTCTTTGATATCAAGCCCTTGAAAGTACGAAATGTCCACCCTATATAACGGTCATGAGGCGCTGTGATGCGGCAGGTCCGGCATCACAGCTTGCTGATCGGAGCCGGGCCGGCTCGCCTCGCCGGCCCGGCATGATTGCAGTTCGCCAGCCGATCCGCCGGACGCTGGCAAGCGGAGTCATCCAGGCCGCAGCGGCCATGGCCCGCAGATCTGACAGGAGATGGATCATGTCTTACCGTGCATTGTTTCCCCGCGATGTGTTTGCGGAGCTGGATCGTCTGCAGCGCGCCATGCAGCAGACGTTCGATGGGTCGCCCAATATCCGTGGCGGCGCCAAGGGCTATCCGGGCTTGAATATCGCCACCAGCCCGAAAGCAGTGGATATCCATGTGTTCGTCCCCGGTGTGGAGGCCAAGAACCTGGATGTGCAGATCGAAAAAGGCGTTTTGACGATTTCCGGCGAGCGGGCTGCCCGTGAGGTGCCGGAACAGGCCACCTTGCATGTGGATGAGCGGTTTTCCGGGCGTTTTCGCCGTGTGGTCAGCCTGCCCGATGATGTGGATACGCAAGGCGTGCAGGCCAGCTACCGCGAAGGGGTGCTGAGTCTGCATATTCCGCGCAAGGAAGCGGCGCAGCCCCGCCGCATCGCCATTCAGTGAACCGGATAGAGAATAAGGAGATTGCCATGAGTGCAGCCAATGTGAATCAACCCGCCGTGGCCGAGCCGTCCGGCCGCAATGACAAACACTACCTGGTGCCGCCTGTTGATGTGGTGGAAGATGCTGGCGGTATTACCCTGTATGCCGATTTGCCCGGTGTGGCCAAGGAAGGCCTGAACCTGCAGGTTGACGGCGATACCTTGACGATAGCGGGCAGTATTGCGCTGGCGCTGGCCGAAGGCGCGGTTGCCAGCCATGTCGAAGTCAATGCGCAGCACTACCGCCGCGCCTTCACGCTTTCGCGTGAACTGGATGCCGATAAGGTTCAGGCCTCGTTTGAGGCCGGTGTGCTGAAGCTGCGCATTCCCAAGGTGGAACACGCGCAAGCGCGCAAGGTGGAAATCCAGGTGGCCTGATCTGTTCCGGCTGGCCGGGTAAATAGCAGAAAGCCAGGGAACTCCCGTTCCCTGGCTTTCTGCT
This sequence comes from Kerstersia sp., assembly GCF_052103615.1. Lineage (NCBI taxonomy): Bacteria > Pseudomonadati > Pseudomonadota > Betaproteobacteria > Burkholderiales > Alcaligenaceae > Kerstersia > Kerstersia sp. The sequence goes on from NZ_JBQEKA010000011.1 coordinate 22,165, forward strand.
ATTCGGCCTGGCCCTGCTGCTCAATAAGCCGTCGGGCCAGGCCGCCGGTTCAATGTTTGGCGGGAATGCCCAGGAACGTGAAGGCGGGGGCGGCCACGAAGTCGTCGTTGACTTCGCCATGGAAAATATTGCGCTGGTTCATGCCCAGTTCCAGCTTGCGCACGCCGGCGCCCGAGGGCGAGAAGTCCAGTTTGCTGACATCCACCCAGAAGACATTCGGGGTGGTGGTGGATTCGAAGTAATAACGCAGCCGCTTGTGATCCACGACCGTGCGCCAGCGGGTCGAGGAAATATTGGGCTGGTCCGGGGTGCTCAGGCCGAAGGGCACGGAGGCATTGCGGATCACGCTCAGCACGCTGGCCAGCGCCATATCCGGGTCGTCCTGTTTTTCGACGGCATTAATGTAGAACTGGGCGCGCGCGAAGCGGTCGGCGGCGCGGTTGGTGCCCGGCAGCATGACGGTGCCGCCTATGGTTTCCCAATATTTGTTGAGGGCCAACTGTTCGTCGTAAGTCGGCGAATTGGTCATGACCTGGTAGTCACTGTTGTGGTGGATCACTTGTTTGCCGTCGATGTATTCGACGATGGCGCTGTCGCCGCTGCTGTCGGATAAAGACATATGCAGCGTAGTCAGGCGCGCTTCACCCGGAATATTGGAGGTGACCAGCGAGAAAGGCTGTTGGGCCAGCGCGGCAACGGCATCGGCCACATTGGGGAAGAGATCCAGCACATATTGCGCCCACGCAGCAATCGTCAGCAGCGGATGGGTGGGGTCGGCGCTGGGGTATTGCGATTCTGCCAGCCACAGCAGGTTGACCGAAAGACCGGCCTCGTTGACGCCGTCCGTTGTGGAAATGTCGTATCCGGTTGCCACGATGCTGCCGTACTTGGCGGTCCAGCTCAGGCTGTCCGGCCCGCAATTGCCGCTGCGGGCGATGCCGCGAGGCAGTATCCACAGATTGGTATGCATGTCGGACTTCCAGTCCATGGAGCGGGCAGTGAAGACCTGGCCCTGATTACCGTGATAGACGATTCGTGTGCACATGGGTGGGTTGGCTCGAAAGAGTGACTGGGGTTGGGAATGAAGCGCGGGCAAGCGTTTGCAAACGGCCTGGCCATGCTGCGGTGTTGTACCAGAAATAAGGGTCAATCGCGTTGTCATGCGTCACGCGGGCCAGCAAGGCTGCGCTGCATGGACAGCTTTAGTGTAGTGGCAGGCCTGGGGCAGTGGCGCGGCCCGGGCGTGAAGGAATGACAAAGGAAAAAACACAGGCGCCTGCCCTATTGCGGGGCAGGCGCCTGTGTGAGGGTGCTGCCGCCAGGGGTTTGGCGGCGCGCATCCGGTAATGCTTAGAAGCGGTAACCGATGGCCAGGGTGCCGACCCAGGGGTCGATCTTGGCCTTGCCGATTTTGTCGCCGTTGAGCTTCACGTTCGAGCTGATGTCGATATAGCGCACATCGGCGTTGATGAACCAGTTCTTATCGAGCGCGACGTCCACGCCCACCTGGGCGGCCACGCCCCAGGAGTCGCTCAGGCGCAGCTTGTTGCCGGCGATATCGCCGCGCGCCTTGGTGTCAAAGAAGGTGGTGTAGTTCAGGCCGACGCCGACATAGGGCTGCACGGTGGAATCCGGCAGGAAGTGCCATTGCAGGCTCAGCGTGGGCGGCAGATGCTTGGTCTTGCCGATATAGCCGTTCACGGCGCCGTCAGCATTGATATCGTGGCTGAACGGGATAGCGCCCAGCAATTCGATACCGATGTTGCGGGTGGCCATATAGGTCAGCGAGAGACTGGGGCGGGTGCTGTTGCCGACGCTCAGCTTGGCGGCGCCGTCCAGGATATCGCCGTTGTTCGATTTGGGATGGACATGGCTGACGCCAACTTTCAACAGCCAATCGCCTTCTTCATAGGCGTGGGCCAGGGGCGAGGCCAGCAGGCCTGCGCCCAGCAACAGGGCGGCCAGGGGCTTGAGGGTGCGGATGCTCATCTGAGTTCTCCAGAATTTGGTCGTTGCGATATAAACCACACTGCCAGCATGCCTTTTCCATCCGGGGCCGAGTTTGATGTGCCGCAAGAAATTCGGGTTTTGTCGGGGAAGTTCGACGAACAGGCGGAGAAAGGGGGCAGAGTGTTGCTTACATACCTCATTCCCGATGCGGCGGCGCGGCACATGCCGCCCCGCCGGCCCGGCACCAAGGGCGCCCGGTGCCGTTTAGGAGCGCTGTTCAGGGGCGGGCGCAGGCGCTCTCGGGGGCGGGCTCGCCGGATTGATAGCATTGGCGGATCGGCCTGGCCCCCGCGTTGCCCTGGCCGAAAAATTCCAGCCAGCCATGCTGCTGGCGCGCCCGGTTCAGGTGCGCGCGCGTGCGCAGCTGGTTATTCATGTAGATTTCCAGCACTTCACCGTCCGGGGTATAGCGGGTGATGGCGACACTGCTGCGCAGCGGCGGCATGCCAGCGCCTTGGGCTGGTGGCGTGTCGATCAAGGTGAAGGTGACTTGTATGTCATCGGCCTGCCCCATATAGCCTCTGCCATAGGTGATGCTGTAGGCGTTCTGGCCTGGTGGCTGGCCGGGCAATGCCGTGGAGACCAGTTCGCCGGAAGGCTGCTGCTGGAACATTTCGCTGTGCGAGGCTTCGATGATGCTCAGGGTGCGGCCGGGATTGCCTTGCGCATCATATTGGGCCACGCCCCGCTGGCGTGATTGCAGGCGGGTGACCAGGCCGGACAGGCTCATGCGGCTGTCGCTGCGCCAGATATATTCCGTCATGCCGCTCAGTGTCTGGGCCGCGGGGCAGGCGCCGCTGAGAATCGCCAGCTGGCCTGACAACGTTTCCGTGCTCATGCCGTTCCTGCGCGTTTCCTCTGCCAGCACTGCCATGGTGTCTGGCCCCAGGACGGCAAGCCGGGCCGCTTCGGCGGAGAGCGCGCACGCTTTTGCTTCGCGCGCATCGAACAGGCTGTCGGGGCGGGAGAGCAGGAGCGTGAATGTTTCGATGGCCAAGGGCAGGTTTGCCATGGCCGCGCTGGCCGGCATGCCCTGGAAGGCTTCGGCAGGCTGGCTGAATTCAGCCTGAGCCGGGCGCGGCGCGGCGCTCAGGGATAACAGCCCCAGGTGCAGCAGGCAGGCGAAAAGACGGGAACAGATCGTGGCGGTCATGGAGAGGGCAGTCAGGAGCGGCGCGCAGGGGGCGAATGACCTGGCATATTACTGCCCTCCGGGGCCGGGCGCCTTGCCCGCAAACGGCCGCTGCCGCCCGTCAGGCGGCAGCGGGGGCGCGGCTCAGCGCGGCAGCTGGGTGTGGCCCATCAGCCAGGTATCCACGGAACGGGCGCATTGGCGGCCTTCGCGGATGGCCCAGACGATCAGGGACTGGCCGCGGCGGATATCCCCGGCTGCGAACACGCCTTCCACACTGGTGTGGTAGTCCTCGGTATTGGCGCGCGTGTTGCCGCGGTTATCGCTATCGACGCCAAAGGCCTGGAGCACGGCGGCGACTGGCGAGATAAAGCCCATGGCCAGCAGCACCAGGTCAGCCGGCAGTTCCATACGGGAATCGGGAATTTCGCGCATGCGCAACTGGCCGGTGATGGGGTCGGGCGTCCATTCGGTGCGGACGGCGATCAGCTTGCGCACATGGCCGTCTTCGTCGCCCTCGAAGGACTGGCTGAGAATGGCCCAATCGCGCTCGCAGCCTTCCAGGTGCGAGGTGGAGGTGCGCAGCTTGGCGGGCCAGTAGGGCCAGGTCATGGCCTTGTTCTCATGCTCGGGCGGCTGGGGCAGCAATTCAATCTGGGTCACGCTGGCCGCGCCCTGGCGGATGCTGGTGCCGACGCAATCCGAGCCGGTGTCGCCGCCGCCGATGACGATGACATGTTTGTTGCCCGCCAGGACTTGATCCAACTGGCGGTCGCCTGCCACGGCCTTATTCTGCTGGCGCAGGAAGTCCATGGCGAACATGACGCCATCGAGCTCGCGTCCGGGGATGGGCAGGTCGCGCGGGTTTTCAGCGCCGCCCGCCAGGATCACGGCATCGTACTCTTCGCGCAGCGAGGCCGGTGTGCGTATCGTCAGGCCTTGCGCCGCTGCGGCATCGGGCGAGCCGATGTAAGTGGAGGGGCGGAAGGACACGCCCTCGGCTTCCATTTGCGCGATGCGGCGGTCGATCAGGTGCTTTTCCAGTTTGAAATCGGGAATGCCATAGCGCATCAGCCCGCCGATGCGGTCGCTTTTCTCGAACACCGTGACGGCATGGCCGGCACGCGCCAGTTGTTGCGCGCACGCCAGTCCGGCCGGGCCGGAGCCAACGATGGCGATGTGTTTGCCGGTGCGGCGTTGCGGTATTTGCGGCGCGATCCAGCCTTCTTCCCAGCCGCGGTCGATGATGGCATGTTCGATGGACTTGATGCCGACGGCGTCGTTATTGATATTCAGCGTACAGGCGGCTTCGCAGGGCGCGGGGCAGATGCGGCCTGTCACTTCCGGGAAGTTGTTGGTCGAATGCAGCACGCTGAGCGCCTGGCGCCATTTGCCGTTGTAAACCAGGTCATTCCAGTCGGGGATGATGTTGTTGACCGGACAGCCGTTGTTACAGAAGGGCACGCCGCAGTCCATGCAGCGCGCCGCCTGCTGGCGGGATTGTTCCTCATTGAGGAACAGGACGAATTCCTTCCAGTGGCGGATGCGCTTGGAGGCCGGCTGCATCGTTTCCTGGAGGCGGGGGTATTCAAGAAAACCGGTGGTTTTTCCCATGATGATTCCTTTGTCGCCGGGGCTCAGGCCAGCTGCGGCTCGGCCGGTTCGGCCTGGTACATGGCCTGCAGGGCGCGGCGGTATTCGATGGGCATGACTTTGACAAACTTGCCCAGTGTGTTGTCCCAGTCGGCCAGGATGTCGCGGCCGCGCTGGCTGCCGGTGTGCTGGACATGCGCGCTGATGAGCTGGCGCAGCAGTTTGTCATCGGTGATGCGTTCGCCGTTGCGCGTCATGTTGACCCAGGTTTCGGGGCCTCCCTGCGCTTCCTGTTCTAGGGTGGGCAGCACGGGTTCGAGCTCGACCATGGCGGTATTGCAGTGCTGGCGCAATTGATTGTCCGGGTCCCAGACGTAGGCCACGCCGCCGGACATGCCAGCCGCGAAGTTGCGCCCGGTCTGGCCCAGCACGACGACAGTGCCGCCGGTCATGTATTCGCAGCCGTGGTTGCCCACGCCCTCGACGACGGTGACCGCGCCTGAGTTGCGCACGGCAAAGCGCTCGCCCGCGACGCCGTTGAAATAGGCTTCGCCTGCCAGCGCGCCATACAGCACGGTGTTGCCGGCGATGATGTGTTCGGTGCCTTTGCCATTGAAGTCGTTGGGGCTGCGCACGATGATGCGGCCGCCAGACAGGCCTTTGCCGACATAGTCATTGGCTTCGCCGACGAGGTCCAGGGTAATGCCATGGGCCAGGAAGGCGGCGAAACTCTGGCCTGCGGTGCCGTTGCACTGGATGCGTATGGTGTCGCCGGGCAGCCCGTCATGGCCGTAGCGGCGGGCGACTTCACCGGACAGCATGGCGCCTATGGTGCGGTTGCGGTTGCGTACCGGCGTCATGAAGGCAACCGGCGTGCCGTGTTCCAGCGCGGCACGGCTGCGTTCGATGAGTTGCAGGTCGAGCGCGCCTTCCAGCTCGTGGTCCTGCTCTTCTTCGTGGCGGCGCGCGCCTGCCATCGCAGGCTGATGGAAAATGCGGGTGAAATCCAGGCCGCGGGCTTTCCAGTGGTCGAGCGCCGTCCGGATATCGAGCAGGTCGGTGCGGCCTATCATTTCTTCAAAGCGGCGCAAGCCCAGCTGCGCCATGAGCTCACGCACTTCTTCGGCGATGAAGAAGAAGTAATTCACGACATGTTCGGGGCGGCCCTGGAATTTGGCGCGCAGCACCGGGTCTTGTGTCGCCACGCCGACCGGACAGGTGTTCAGGTGGCATTTGCGCATCATGATGCAGCCTTCCACCACCAGCGGCGCCGTCGCGAAGCCGAATTCATCCGCGCCCAGCAGCGCGCCGATGACCACATCCCGGCCGGTTTTCATCTGGCCGTCCGCCTGCACGCGCACGCGGCCGCGCAACTGGTTCAGCACCAGGGTCTGCTGGGCTTCGGACAGGCCCAGTTCCCAGGGCGAACCGGCATGCTTGATGGACGACAGCGGCGAGGCGCCGGTGCCGCCGTCGTGGCCCGCAATGACGATATGGTCGGCCTTGGCCTTGGCGACACCGGCGGCAATCGTGCCCACGCCGCTTTCAGCCACCAGCTTGACCGAGATGGAGGCGCGCGGATTGACGTTTTTCAGGTCATGGATGAGCTGCGCCAGATCCTCGATGGAATAGATGTCATGGTGCGGCGGGGGCGAAATCAGGCCCACGCCAGGCACGGAAAAACGCAGCTGGGCGATATATTCGGACACTTTGTCGCCGGGCAGCTGGCCGCCCTCGCCGGGCTTGGCGCCCTGCGCCATCTTGATCTGAATCTGGTCGGCGCTGATGAGGTATTCCGCCGAGACGCCGAAGCGGCCCGATGCCACCTGCTTGATACGCGAACGCAGCGAATCGCCAGCTTGCAGCGGCACATCGGCGGCAATACGCTCCGCGCCCAGCACCGATGCCAGGGTCGCACCCTCGCGGATACCGCTGTCGCCGGTGCGCAGTTCATTACGGTAGCGCAGGGCATCCTCGCCGCCTTCGCCGGTGTTGGATTTGCCGCCGATGCGGTTCATGGCGGCAGCCAGAACCGCATGGGCTTCAGTGGAAATCGACCCCAGCGACATGGCGCCGGTGGCAAAGCGCTTGACGATTTCACTGGCGGGTTCCACTTCTTCCAGCGGAATGGCGTGCGCCGGATCGACCTTGAACGAGAACAGGCCGCGCAGCGTCATCTGCCGCTTGGTCTGGTCGTTGATGATCTGCGCGTATTCCTTGTAGGTGCGGTAGTTATTGGAACGGGTGGAGTGCTGCAGGCGCGCAATCGCGTCAGGCGTCCACATGTGTTCCTCGCCGCGGATGCGGAAGGCATATTCCCCGCCGGCATCCAGGTTGTCGGCCAGCACAGGGTCGCTGCTGAAAGCGGCCTGGTGCTGGCGCAGGGCTTCTTCGGCGATTTCGAAAATGCCCATGCCTTCAATGGCGCTGAAGGTGCCGGTAAAGTATTTGTTCGTGACGGTGCTGCTCAGGCCTATGCATTCGAAGATCTGCGCGCCGCAGTAAGACATATAGGTCGAGATGCCCATCTTGGACATGGTCTTGCTCAGGCCCTTGCCTACTGCCTTGATGTAATGGGTGATGGCCTTTTCAGGCTGGTCTGCCGTAGCGGCCAGCGTTTGCAGCGTCAGGAACGGGTGCACGGCTTCGGCGCCATAGCCGCCCAGCAAGGCGAAATGATGGATTTCGCGGGCGCTGCCGGTTTCCACGACCAGGCCGGTGCGGGTGCGCAGGCCGGTGCGTATCAGGTGCTGATGAATGGCGGAGGTGGCCAGCAGCGCCGGAATGGCGACATGCTGGGCATCGACCTTGCGGTCGCTCAGAATAAGGATGTTGTACCCGCTTTGCACCGCATCGACGGCGCGCGCGCACAGCGCAGCCACGCGCGCTTCAATGCCTTCGCGGCCCCAGGCCACCGGATAGGTGATGTCGATCTCGAAGCTGCGGAATTTATCGCGTGTCAGGTTGCCGATGTCGCGGATGACCCGCATGGCATTGGCGTCGAGGACAGGCTGGGAAATTTCCAGGCGTTGCGGCGGGTTGACGTTGTTGATGTCCAGCAGATTGGGCTTGGGGCCGATAAAGGACACCAGTGACATGACCATCTGTTCGCGGATGGGGTCTATGGGCGGGTTGGTGACCTGCGCGAACAGCTGGCGGAAATAGTTGTAGAACGACTTTGGCCGCTGCGACAGCACGGCCAGCGGCGAATCGTTGCCCATGGAGCCGATGGCTTCTTCGCCCTTGGCGGCCATGGGGCCGACGATGAATTTGAGATCTTCCTGGGTCCAGCCGAAGGCTTGCTGGCGGTCCAGCAGCGAGGTGTCCTCGCCATTGGGCAGGACGGGCGCGGCCTGGGGGCGCGGCAGGGATTCCAGTTTGACGCGCAGGCGCTCGATCCACTGGCGGTAGGGATGGGAATTGGCGATCTGGGTCTTGATATCGGCGTCGTCGATGATGCGGCCGCGTTCCAGGTCGATGAGGAACATTTTCCCCGGTTGCAGGCGCCACTTTTTGATGACGCGATTTTCCGGGACTGACAGCGTGCCAGCTTCGGAGGCCAGAATCACGAGGTCGTCGTCGGTGATCAGATAGCGCGCCGGGCGCAGGCCGTTGCGGTCCAGCATGGCGCCGATCTGGCGGCCATCGGTAAAGACCATGGCTGCCGGGCCGTCCCAGGGCTCCATCAGGGCGGCGTGGTACTCATAGAAGGCGCGCAGGCTTTCATCCATGTGGGCATGCTGTTCCCAGGCCTCCGGGATCATGATCATCATGGCGTGGGCCAGCGAATAGCCCGACATCACCAGCAATTCCAGGCAGTTGTCGAAGGTCGCCGTGTCGGATTGGCCTTCATAGACAATCGGGTAGAGTTTGCGCAGGTCGTCGCCCAGCACGGCGGACTGCATGGCGCCTTCGCGGGCGCGCAGCCAGTTGAAGTTGCCTTTGACCGTATTGATCTCGCCATTGTGGGCGATCATGCGGTAGGGGTGGGCCAGCGGCCAGGCCGGGAAGGTATTGGTCGAGAACCGCTGGTGCACCAGCGCCAGCGCGGAGACGGCACGGGTATCGGCCAGGTCCAGATAGTAGGTGCCGACCTGATCGGCCAGGAGCAGGCCCTTGTAAACGATAGTGCGGGCCGAGGCGGACGGGACGAAATACTCTTTGCCGTGGGCCAGCTGCATTTTCTGGATGGCATGGCTGGCGGTCTTGCGGATGACGTACAGCTTGCGTTCGAGCGCGTCGGGCACCATGACGTTTTCACCGCGGCCGACAAACAGCTGGCGGATGACGGGTTCATGGGCGCGCACGGTCGGCGAGGCCAGCAGTTCATGGTCCACCGGGACATCACGCCAGCCAAGCACGACTTGCCCTTCGGCGCGTACCGAGCGTTCCAGCTCCTGTTCACAGGCCAGGCGCGACGCGGTTTCCTTGGGCAGAAAGACCATCACGACGCCATATTCGCCTGGCGGGGGCAGAATGATGCCGTGCTGGGCCATGTCGGCCCGGTACAGGGAATCGGGAATCTGGATCAGAATGCCTGCGCCGTCGCCCATCTGCTTGTCCGCGCCAGTCGCGCCGCGGTGATCCAGGTTTTCCAGGATCTTCAGGCCTTGCTGAATGACAGCGTGGCTTTTGCGGCCTTTGATATGGGCGACAAAGCCCACGCCACAGGCGTCGTGTTCAAGGTCGGGGCGATACAGGCCCTGAGGTGCCGGCAGGCCGATGCGGGAGGTATCGACGACGGACGCCGGGGGGCTACAGAACTCGCGAGGGCGGAGGGTCATGGCGGCATTCCAAAAAAGGGCCGGGTGGCTTGAAATGTTCCCGGTATCAACAAAATACCGCGCTATTTCCATCACATACAACAAAAATAAATAGGGACGGATTTGTACTTAAAATAGTCTTTTAGCAGGGAATAAAAATGGGGACAAAGTTATTTTGTCTTGACGGGGCAGAGATGCACCAAAATAGTGCGTCTAAATAAGAGTGAGTATTGATGCGCGCCAGAATGCACCGGTTTGATGCAAGGCTGGACGGAAATGGTGCGCAGCGACCGCGGCGGTGAGGCAATAGGCCGTCGTGGCATTGCAACGGGTGTTTTGGCGCATCCGTTGAGTGCAGGCGTGCAGCGCCTGATAGGCCCGCGCGGCGGGGGCAGACGGGTGGAATCAGGGGAATCAGGCCGCGGGCGTTTTTCGCGGCCTGCCGCGCTTGCCGGGCTGGACGCGCCGGCTGGCGGTGCCTGCCAGGCGTTCCAGGAACGCCGCATCCCCCAAGGCCCATTGTCCTTGCAGGGCTGCTGTGATGCGGCTTTCCTGTTCGCGGCTCAGGCCTTCTTGCAGCAAGTGGCGGTAAGCCGCCTGCCGGTCAAAGGGGGTATTGCCGCAGCGCCAGTAATCGGGGTGATTATGCAGCCAGGCAGGGGAGGGAATCAGGTAGCCGGTATGGGCGCGGGCGGAAGACCAGGGCCAGGCTTCGGCGTCGGGCGCCAGCCGGGCCGCCACGGGCCGGCTTTCCAGCCAGGCCAGGACAGGCAAGACCCAGAGCCCGGGCTGCACCAGCGCACAGCGGTAGCGGCCATTGAAGACCGCGCCTGCCATTTGCCGGCTGGCCAGTTTGCGCCCCAGCGCCTGCATCATGCGCGCCAGGCTGTCTGCCTTGGCAGGGGTGCTCAGGCACAGCAGCCGGTCCGGCAGCAAACACCAGCCATGCAGCGTTACGCCATGCTGCAGGGAGGTTTCCGCCAGCCACTGCTGTATGGCATCGAACATGCCTGCGTCCAGGCTGCCGCCGGATTCCTGTAAAGGATTGGTCAGCTCGGCCTGGGCCAGCTGGGGCGTATCGGGAGCATACAGGCGGGGGAGTCGGGCCATGGAGGCGAGCGCGAGGACTGTTGGGGTTGTGGCGGAGCGGTCATGGAAATGACAGGACGCGCGCTTATGATAAACCATGGAGGCTGGAACTTTTTCATCCGTCTGGCTTCTAACTGGCACTCACTAATGGAGAGTGCTAACATCAATACGCATATTCTGAATCATGCTGTCGCAATCTGTGGCAAGACCATGCCGCCGGCGCCGGTAGCCAGCAGCACAGTAGGAGCGACCCCAATGAACACGAGTCTGACCCAATTTTCTGCATCCGCTGCGGCCTCCACCTCGCAGGCGCTGGCCTTGGCGGTTGCCAATCCCGGTGCCTTGGGCACGCTGGATGCTTACATCGGCGCGGTCAACCGCCTGCCGGTGCTTTCGCCTGAACAGGAAACCGATCTGGCGCGCCGTTTGCGCGACCAGGGTGATCTGGACGCTGCGCGCGACCTGGTGTTGTCGCATCTGCGCCTGGTCGTGTCGGTGTCGCGCCAGTACATGGGCTATGGCCTGCCCCAGGCAGATTTGATCCAAGAAGGCAATGTCGGTCTGATGAAGGCCGTGAAGCGTTTCGATCCGGAGCGCGGTGTGCGCCTGGTGTCTTTTGCGGTGCACTGGATCAAGGCGGAAATCCATGAATTCATCATCCGCAACTGGCGGCTGGTGAAGGTTGCGACCACCAAGGCGCAACGCAAACTGTTTTTCAACCTGCGCAGCATGCGCCCGGATGGTCAAACCCTGTCGCCCGAGCAAGTGTCGGAAATCGCCAGCACGCTGAACGTGCGCGAGCAGGATGTCAGCGAGATGGAAGTGCGTCTGGCGGGCCGCGATGTGGCACTGGAAGCCCAGGACGACGACGAAGACACCTTCGCGCCGATTGCCTATCTGTCTGATGATGGCGAAGCCGAGCCCGGTCAGGTGCTGGAGCGCCGCGCCCATGAAATGTTGCAGGGCGAAGGCCTGCGCCAGGCGTTGGATGGCCTGGACGAGCGTTCACGCCGGATTGTTGAAGCGCGCTGGCTGCAGGACGATGGCGGCGCTACCCTGCACGAATTGGCGCAGGAATTTGGCGTTTCTGCTGAACGCATCCGGCAGATCGAGGCTGCGGCAATGAAAAAGTTGCGCAAGGCGCTGTCGGCCTGAGCCGTCATGCCAACACAGCGCCGGGTGTGAGGCGTTGTTGCTAGAAACTATAACGGAGAACGCCGGCCTTTGAGCCGGCGTTTTCCGTTGGCGTGATGCGTTGCGGCGCCTGGATGGCGGCTTGCGCGCCGCGCTCAGGCAAGCGCGCTGTCAGCCTGCCTGCTGCGCTTGTTGCTGCATATCGTCTAACAGCACGATCGCGGCTTCCTGGGTAATCAGGCCGGCTTCCAGCATGTCCATGATTTCCAGCGGCGCCACGGCGCGGATTTCCATGACTTCGCCGTCCTGATTGCGGGGCTGCACATGTTCGGCCAGCACGCAGCGGCTGAGCAGCACATCCTCGACCTGATAGCCTTCAGGCAGGTGATGATGAATTTGCGTCACGGTGCGCAGCGGCGTACGCCCTGCCAGGTCATCCGGTGTCAGGCCGGCTTCTTCGGCGCTTTCGCGCACCAGCGCCAGATCCAGGCTTTCGCCGCTGCTGGCCAGGCCGCCCACCAGGGTATCCCACATGCCGGGGTCGGTGTTTTTGGTCAGGGAGCGGCGCGCCAGCCAGATGCGGCCGTCTGGCGTCCAGCCATTGAGATGTACCGCCAGCGTGCGCAGCCCCAAGGGACGGGTGGCGGTACGTTCGATGCGGCCCAAAGGCGGCGAATCTGGCGCCACGCTGTAAATATCGAGCGCTTCGTCGCGCCAGCCGTGCAGGCAGCCGGCATCGCGCAAGGCCAGGGCAACGGCATCACACACATCGGCCAGCGCGGCGCTGTGCGGCGCCAATGGCATGCCAATATGCCAGACGCCGTCCGCCTCTGCCGCGAGGCCAGCGGTTTGCAGGGCCGCCATGGCCGCCGGCACAATCCAGCCGCAGCGCTGGCCGGCAATATAAAGCGGCATAGCGCCAGCAGGCGGCGGCTGCGTGATGCCTGCGTGCAGGCGTTGCGCATGGGACTGGAGACGGGCGAGGGAGGGCAGGGCGATAGGCATGCGGAGATTGTAATGCGCTGGCAGGGGCGGAGCGCCGACTTTTCATGCCGCCTGGACGGCTGGGGCAAGGGTCTTTGCTGCTTGCAACATGGTGCGACAAGACGCAAGATAAGCACGTACTTAATGTTGCGTTAAAGGCGAACTGTTAATATCCCGCCCATAGTAGAACCTTGATAGGGAGTCATGCCATGACCGCTGCAATGCCGTCTTCTTTTTTCCCGGGAATGGGTGATTTACCTGCAGATAATCCCATGCTATCAGGCATGGCCTTGATGCGTCAGGTGTGGGGCGGGATGTCCGGCGCGGGCCAGCTGGCTCAGGGCTTGCCGCTGTCGCCGACGCTGGATGCGCAGGAACTGGCACGGCGCATTGATGAATTGCGCACGGTGGAAAACTGGCTCAATCTGAATCTGTCCCTGCTGCGCAGCACGATTCAGGGGCTGGAAGTACAGCGCGCCACGATCAGTACCTTGCAGAGCTTCCTGGGCGGCACGGCGCCCGGCGCGGAAACGGCGGCCCAGCCTGTGCCGCCCGCAGCGGAACCGTCAGCGGCCGCTGGCGCCACGGGGGCTGCCGGCGCAGCTGATGAAGACCCTGCGGCGCAGGCTGCGCAGGCCTGGTGGTCGCTGCTGCAGCAGCAGTTCCAGGGCTTTGCCGCCGCAGCGTCGGCAGCCGCGGCGCCGGTACAGGCCGCCGCCGCAACGGCAAAACCAGCAGAGCCCGCCGCATCGCCTGCCGCTGCGCCCGGGAAACGGGCAGCACGGCCCGCTGCCAAGCGTGCGGCGCCCGCCAAGGCGGCAGCGCCTGCCAAGCGCGCCCGCCGTTCCTGAACCCCATCACTGACATGGGCACCACGCCAGCCAGCCTGGTGTGAGTCCCTGTGCCCCTTTTCATTTTTTGCACTCCATCTCCATGTTGAATATCGTCATTCTCGCTGCCGGTCTGGGCAAGCGTATGCAATCGAATCTTCCCAAGGTGCTGCACACTCTGGCAGGCAAGTCCATGCTGGATCATGTGCTGCACAGCGCAGCGGCCCTGTCGCCGGATCGTGTGGTCGTGGTCGTTGGGCATGGCGCGGATCAGGTCAAGGCAGCGTTCGCGCAGCGCGCGGATCTGCATTTTGCATTGCAGCAGCCCCAGCATGGCACAGGCCACGCCGTGCAGCAGGCCGTGCCCGATTTGCTGGATGGCGCGGCCGATGACACGACGCTGGTGCTGTATGGCGATGTGCCGCTGGTGCAGCCTGAAACCCTGCAGCGCCTGCTGCAAGCGCGTGGCGCCGGGGTGGCGGTATTGACGGAATTCCTGGAAGATCCCACCGGCTATGGCCGTATCGTGCGCGATGCCGAGGGCAAGGTGCAGCGCATTGTCGAGCACAAAGATGCTTCCGAGGCGGAACGCGCCATTCGCGAAGTGAATACCGGCATCCTGGCAGCGCCGACTGCGCAGCTCAAGGATTGGCTGGGCCGCCTGCGCAACGATAATGCCCAGGGCGAGTTTTACCTGACCGATATCATCGGCTTTGCGGTGGCTGACGGTGTGTCGGTGAACGCCGCGCATCCTGCGGCAGGCTGGGAGACGCTGGGCGTCAACAGTCGTGTGCAGCAGGCGCAGCTCGAACGGATCTGGCAGGGTGAGCAGGCCCGCCGCCTGCTGGAAGCCGGTGTGACGCTGGCCGACCCGGCGCGGCTGGATGTGCGGGGCAGCCTGGTTTGCGGCCGCGATGTTTTCATTGATGTCGGTTGCGTGTTCGAAGGCCAGGTTGAACTGGCGGATGGCGTGCGCATCGGCCCGAATTGCGTGCTGCGCAATGTTTCCGTGGGGGCGGGCACGGAAGTGGAAGCCTATACCCATATGGACGATGCGCAGGTCGGGGCAGAGGCCCATGTCGGTCCGTATGCGCGTCTGCGCCCGGGTACCCGGCTGGCGCAGGGCGCCAAGATCGGCAACTTCGTCGAGATCAAGAAAAGCACCATCGGCCCGAACAGCAAGGTCAACCACCTGTCTTATATTGGCGATGCCGAGATCGGCGCAGACGTCAATGTGGGCGCTGGCACGATTACCTGCAATTACGATGGCGTAAACAAGTTCAAGACCATCATCGAAGACGGTGCCTTTATCGGTTCCGACACGCAGCTGGTGGCGCCGGTGACCGTGGGCCGCGGCGCGACGGTGGGGGCGGGCACGACCCTGACGCGCGATGCCGAAGCAGATAGCCTGACCTTGTCGCGCACACCGCAGAAAACCGTGACGGGCTGGCAGCGTCCGGTGAAGAAAAACGCATAAAGAGCGCGCCGGCTGCGCCCCAGCCGGTCAGCAAGGATAAACAGAGTGAGTGTCTCCCCAGCCGTTCCCGTCCTGATGTACCACCATGTTTCGCCGGCGGTCGAGGGCTTATCCACCAGTCCTCGCCTGTTTGCCAGCCAGATGCGCTGGCTGCATGACAATGGCTGGAAAACGCTGACGGCGGCGGAATTGTGCGCCTTTCTGGTGGCAGGCCGCCCGGTGCCCAAGCGTTCCGTCGTGCTGACTTTCGATGACGGCTATCTGGATAACTGGCAGTATGCGCATCCTGTGCTGCAAGCGTATGGGTTCAGCGCCATCATGTTTGTCGTGACTGGCTGGATCGGGACTGGCGCGGCGCGGCCCTGCGCCGCTATCGACGATATCCGCCGCGATCGCCTGGCGGGCTTCGAGCGGTGGTCGCATGCGGAATGCAAGCGCCTGATTGCAGCAGGCGAGACAGATCGCGTCATTGTGCGCCAAAGCGAAGTGGACGCCATGCGCAGCGCCGGTACCTTTGAATTCCATTCGCATACGCACACCCATACCCGATGGGATAAGGTGTCAGCGACGGCAGAGGAAAAACGCGCTGGCCTGGCGCGGGACCTGCAAGCCCAGCGCGCTTACTTCGAGACGCATATGGGCGGGGCGACCGAGCATCTGTGCTGGCCGCAAGGCTACTTCGATGAGGATTATCTCGATGTCGCGCGCCAGGCTGGGTTTTCGGTGTTCTACACCACCAAGAGCCATGGCTATAACACCATCGGCAGCGGGACGGATTCGATCTGGCGGGTATCGGTACGCAACCGCGGCGGGCGCCTGTTCGGGCTGCGGGTCAGGCTGGCCATGCCGGATTGGCTGGGACGGCTCTACAACCGCTGGAAAGGCTGAGCACGCGCCGCCGTCTCCGCACTGCCCTCAGGCTAATGCGCCCAGGGCAGATGTCTTCAGCGCTGCGCGGGGTCTGCCGGCTTGCCGGCATTTTGTTGCAGCATCAATAGCTTGGAATAGCGGAAGAAACTGCCGGTACCGCCAGCAACCGCAATGATGAGCCCTGCGCGGCCATCCAGAAAACCGCGCCGGATAATATAGGAACGGATAAAGGTCCAGATGCCGTGGCCCAGCGCACCCAGGGTGGTCGTGCGTTTGCCGCGTGCGTACATCATGCCGGCGGCGTCGCTGGAATAGCGGTTCACCTTATTGAGCAGGGCTTCCAGGCTGTCATAGGGATAATGAATGAGATGGTGGCGCAGCACGCCGGTGGCTGTCGTCGTGCAGACCAGCTTCTCATGCACTTTGGCATCCGTGAAGCGCGCGCTGCCCCGCCGGAACAAGCGCAGCACATGGTCGGGCCACCAGCCGCTATGCCGGATGGCCTGGCCGCAGAAGTACGAGAGACGCGCGACCTGGTAGGCATCCAGCGCCGGCTGGGATTGCACCAGCGCCTGGATTTCCTGGGCCATTTCCGGCGTGACGCGCTCGTCCGCGTCTATGGAAAATACCCAGTCACCGGTTGCCAGATCCAGCGCGCGATTTTTTTGCGGGCCGAATCCAGGCCAGTCGCTGGTTTCATGGACTTGTGCGCCCAGGCGCGCCGCGATATCGCGGGTATCGTCAGTGCTGCCTGAATCTACCACGATGATTTCATCGGCAAAACTGACGGATTCGAGGCAGGCGCCAATATGCTTGCTTTCGTTCTTGGTGATAAGAATGACGGAAAGCCGGGCGCGGGGGGCGGAAGCAGGCGTAGGCATCATGAGTGGCGGCGATCCAGGAGGGACTGGTAGAGATCCAGATAGTTTTGCGCCATGGTCGTCACGCTGTGCTCAGTGGTGACGTAATCGTAGGCGCGGCGGCACATTTCAGCCCGCTCGGCGGGGTGGTTCAGCACGAAATCCATGGCATCGGCCAGGGCTTGCGCATCGCGCGCAGGGCATAGCAGGCCACGGCCATCGGCCAGCCCTTCCGCCTGGCCGCCAGCATCGGTGGAGACAACCGGCACATGGCGCAGAAAGGCGTCCAGCACGGCTGTGCTCAGGCCTTCCTGTACCGATGTCAGGACAAATAGGTCCAACGCCGGGTAGATATCTTCGACATTGTCCAGAAAACCGATATGGCGGTAGTGCGCGTCCAGGCCCAGCGTCTGGACCAGTTGCTGTACGGCGGCTTGCAAAGGCCCGCCAGTGCCCATGTGCAGGAAAAGGAAGTCCTGGCGCTTGGCCTTGAGCGCAGCCAGGGCGCGAATCAGGGTTTCCGGGTCTTTTTCCCAGGTGAGCGATGCGGCGGTGCCGATCAGGCGTTTGCCGGGTACGGCATATTCTGCCTGGAAGCTGGCCAGGCGCGCGGCTTTGGCAGGATCACCGGCAGGCGGCGGCACGACGGCGCTATGGATGACGACGGGATGGGCGCCCAGGCGCTGCGGTTCCAGTGCGGCACTGGCGCTGACGGTCGCGATAGCGTCCGCATGCAGCCATTTGAAGCGGGTCATGGCGACACGCCGCTCTACCGGCATGGTGGTGCGGCGGGAGAAGACCAAGGGACGGCGGTAGATCCATTTGGTCAGTACGGCCCAGGTCAGCGACCCCGCCGTCTGGCAATGAATGACGTCATAGTGTTTGCCGTGGCGGGCAAGAAACGGCCCGATAGCGCTGCTGCGCTGCACGCCATGGCAGGTAAAACCGGCGCTGAGGGCTTGCTGCATCAAAGGCGAGCCGGCACGGGCCAGCAGTTCCGCATCGTGACCGGCTGCCCGGAATGCCTGCATGCTCAGCAGCGTTTGGCGTTCGCCGCCGCGCCAGCTTTTTTCAGTGTTGATCTGCAGAATGCGCATATCGTCGAGGATGCGGATGTAAACCGCTGATTATAGGGTTCCGGCGGCCAGCGCCTGGCTTCCGGGCGGACTGGGTATATTCGGCGCGCAATGCATAGGCTGTTCTTTTATTATTTATGCATGACAGGATCAGGCTCGGGATATGATAACGCCGCACTGGAATGCGGGGGCGGAGCTGTCTGTTACGACCGCGTATCCTCAATCACTGGGTGCAGCCGCTGCGTGGCCTGTGCGGCCAGCGCCTGATACCTATCATAATGATCCCGGTCAGCGGGCGTGCTGGCGTTTGATGCTCCTGAGTAGCCATCTAGTTGGGCCGTGAAAAAATATCGAATTCTTCATACTGACTCTGCCCGGCATATGGGCGGGCAGGAAATCTACACTTACCGGCATATGCTGGCCATGCGCGAGCGCGGGCATGAGATGTCTTTGCTGTGCCAGCCGGGCACGCCGCTGGAGCAGCGCGTACGGGCGGCTGGTTTTACCGTGCATACGCTGAAGATGGGCGGCTTGGCCCGCTGGTTGCGCGGCGTGTTCGCGGTGCGGCGGCTGGCGCGCGCGGAAGGCTACGATATCGTCCATACGACCAGCCGCCGCGATACGCTGATCGCCGCAGCAGGGGCCAGATTGGCCCGCGTGCCGCTGGTGGTGCGCACGCGGCATTTGATGAACCCCATCCATTCCTTGCTGAGCTATACCTGGTTGCCGCATCGTTTGCTGACGGTCAGCGAGTTTGTACGGGATTACATGGTCAGCCGGGGGATTGCCCGGGATCAGATCGGTATTGCCTCGCCCACCGTGACATTTCCCGAAGCGCGCTGGGGCGCGGCGGCGGACGAGATAGAAGCTTGCCGGGCAGGCGCGCGCCGCAGTGCGCGCGCAACACTGGGTGTGGCGGATGATGAGATTGTGGTGGGGTGTGTTGCGATCTTGCGCCCAGCCAAAGGGCACCGGGATTTGTTGGCTGCCATGGGGCCTTTATTCAGGCGCCATGCCGGTTTGAAACTTGCGTTTGCGGGCGATGGCGCCGAGCAGGAGCGGATCTTGCGGGCGCAGGCTGCCGAGATGGGCGTGACGGACCGCGTGATGTTTCTCGGTTATCGTGCCGATGTGGCCGATCTGATGTTCGGTTTTGACATTTTTGCCCTGGCGACGCATATGGAGGCCAGCGGGACGGCGGTGCTGGAAGCCGCCGCGGCCGGGTTGCCGATTGTGGCGACGGATGTAGGGGGCGTGCCGGAAATGGTGGTGCGCGACATCAATGCGCTGCTGTGCCCGCTGGGAGACCAGGCGGCCCTGACGGCCGCTCTGGAAGCCTTGGTGACCGATGGCGGGCGCCGCCGGGCCATGGGCCGTGCCGGGTGGGACTGGATACGCAGCGAAGCGCGTTTCACCTTGCCGGGCCAGGCGGAATTGATTGAACGCTATTATGCGCAATGGTTGAGCGAGCGGGGTTATGACATCTGCTAAGTTGGTTCCGGTGCTGATGCACCATCATGTATCACCGTCGCCCGGCATGATTACCGTCGCGCCGGATGTGTTCGAAGATCAGTTGGCCTGGCTGGCGCGCGAGGGCTGGACCTCGCTGACGGCCGCGCAGTTCAGTGGTTTTCTGGCGGGACAGCCCGTGCCCGAGAAATCCGTGCTGATTACTTTCGATGACGGTTATCTGGATAACTGGGTGTACGCGCACCCGTTACTGCAACGTTACGGGATGCGCGCCGTCCTGTTCCAGGTCACGGGTTGGACGCATGAGGGCCCGGTGCGGCCTTGTCTGGGCATGGGCCAAAGCCTGCCGGAGACGCCGGAGCACCGGGCTTGCGAAGCCATGATCGAGGCGGGACAGAGTGATGCCGTGATTGCGCGCTGGAGCGAATTGCAGGCCATGGTGGCAGCCGGCACGTTTGAAATCCATAGCCATACGCACACCCATACCCGCTGGGATAAACGCGGTCTGGCGCCGGACGAGCGGCGTGAACGCCTGCGTGAAGACCTGTTGTTGTCGCGCGCGGATATGGACCGCCATCTGGGGGGCGCGACTTCCCATCTGTGCTGGCCGCAAGGCTATTTCGATCCGGATTATGTCGAGATAGCACAGGAATGCGGGTTTGATCATCTTTATACGACGCATGCGTTTGGCCGTAATCTGCCGCACGGCGACCCATTGCATATCTATCGTTTCGCCATCAGCAATCGGCCATCGGATTGGTTGCGTAAACGTTTCCGTTATCATAGCCATCCGCTGATTTCGCCGCTGTTCAATCGTTTCAAGGCCTGGAAAAAAGGCTTGCCGCCCGGCGCGTGATGGAGGAGCATATCGGGCCAGCGAGCAGCGATCTCGTTCTCAAGGGTTTGATTTGATTATGCCTAACCGGGCTTCTTGCGCAGTTCTGTTTTCTTCCATCGTGGTGTTCCTGACGGGCGCCATTGCATTGGTGGTGCCGTCAGGTTATTCGGTGGCATTGCTGTTGAGCCTGGCCGGGGTGGCGGCCTTGTGCGTGCCGGGTTTTTTCCCCAAGCTGGAACGCCGGGACGGCTGGCTGATTGCGGTTTTCCTGTTTTATTTTGCGGTCTGGGCGCTGGAAATATGGCGCGATGGCCAGCCGGCTTCCACGCTGGATAAGCCTGTTCGCATTCTCTTGGCGCTTCCCGCGCTGTTTTGGTTGCTGCGGTATCCCCCGAGTGGCAAGGCATTTTGGGGCGGTGTTGCGGTCGGCGCCATCGTGGTCGGGCTGTGGGCCGGGTGGCAGAAGCTGGCCTTGGGCCTGGAGCGCGCCGAGGGGTTTACCAGCACTATTCAGTTCGGCAATATTTCTATGCTGCTGGGCATGCTGTCCTTGACTGGCCTGGCCGGCTGGAGCCAGTTGCAGCAACGCCGCTGGAGCTGGGGTGTCTTGCTCGCCCTGGGGGTATTGTTCGGCTTTCTCGGTTCCATTTTCTCCGGGTCGCGTGGCGGCTGGGTGGGGGTGCCGTTCATTTTGCTGGTGCTGGTGCGGGCCTATGGCAAAGGGTTGCGGCCCAGCCAGCTGTGGAGTTTGCTGGGCGGGGTCGTGGCCTTGGGCGCCTGCCTCTATGCGTTGCCCGCGACTGGCGTCAAGGAACGGGTCAATTCCGCATTCTCGGATCTGGAGCTGTATTTCCAGGAAGACAATCCCGTGTCATCGCTGGGCGGCCGTTTTGAGTTGTGGAAGGCGGGCAGCTATGCGGTGCAGGAGCATCCGCTCCTGGGCATGGGCAGCAAGGGTTACATTGCCTATCGCGATCAGCTGATTGCAGACGGCAAGGTGGATTCAAGCATCAGTGAGTTCACCCATCTGCACAACGAATACATAGATATCTCCGTCAAGCGCGGCGTGCTGGGGCTTGTGTCCCTGCTGTTGCTGTATCTGGTGCCGCTGCGCATGTTCATGCGCATGCTGGGGGAATCTCGGGCCCGGCGGCAGCCTTACGCGGCAGCCGGGGCGGTGCTGTGCGTGTCTTATATGGATTTCGGTTTGTCGCAGACCTTCCTGAGCCACAATAGCGGTGTGATGGTGCTGTTTTTCATGATGGTCATCATCTGGTCGCTGATCCGGGCGGCCGAACGCGAACCCGCGGCGGCGCTTAAAGCGTGATGCCTGGTTCGAATTTTGCCCGGTGAGTGCAAAAAAAGGTTCGGACGTTGCGGATATTCTGCTGTTGTGAAAACAAGCGGTGCGCCAGGGCATGGTAAGCCGGCATGTCACTGAGCAACAGCTGCAAAATGAAGTCTGGCCCAGGCGCGACCCGGTAGCACTGCTGCACGGCGGGCTCGTGCTGAATCAGTGCTTCGAACGCCTCCATGGCTTCGCGGGTTTGGATATCCAGTGAGATTTCCACCAGGGCGGTCAGATTGCGCCCCAGCTTGGCAGGGTCCAGCAAGGCCACCTGGCGCATGATGAAACCTTCATCCTGCAACCGGCGCACGCGGCGCAGGCAGGTCGCGGGCGATGCATGCACCTGGGCGGCCAGTTCCTGATTGGTCTGGCTGCTGTCCTGTTGCAGGGCATTGAGGATGCGGCGGTCCAGCTCATCCAGCTCCTCTGCGCCAGTTTCTCTCTCTTCCTGTTTCATAAATTTCCTTTTTCATCATTTTATGATGGAAAATTTCATGTATTGATGGTGGAGAAATTTTCTTTCAAATTTAACAGAAATTAGGGATCATATTTCTCCGTAGTTGACGCAGAATGCTGATATTGGAGCTCAGGCAGAGCAATGCGTCATGGTGACGCGCTGCCGCCTGCTCAGCGGAGGAAGTTTCCTATGTGCGGTATTGTTGGCGCCGTTGCGCAACGTGACATCACCCCTGTGCTGATCGAAGGCCTGCGACGGCTGGAATATCGTGGCTATGACTCCTGCGGCATTGCCGTGCATCTGGATGGCCGCCTGCAGCGTTCGCGCACGACGCAGCGCGTGTCCGAATTGGCTGAACAGGTGCGTCAGGATCACCTGCACGGTTTTACCGGGATTGCGCATACGCGCTGGGCAACCCATGGCGCGCCGCTGACGCAGAATGCCCACCCTCACTTCTCGGGCAAGGGCCAGGAAGAGCCGCGCATTGCGCTGGTGCACAATGGCATCATCGAGAACCATGACAAGCTGCGCGCGGAATTGAGCGCCGTGGGTTATGTGTTCGAAAGCCAGACCGACACGGAAGTGATTGCTCACCTGGTCAATCACTTGTATCAGGGCGATTTGTTCGAGGCCGTGCAACAGGCTGCGCGCCGCCTGGAAGGGGCATATGCCATCGCTGTATTCTCGCGTGATGAGCCTCACCGCATCGTGGGCGCGCGCCAAGGGTCGCCACTGGTGGTGGGTCTGGGCGACGGCGAAAATTTCCTGGCTTCCGACGCGCTGGCGCTGGCAGGCACGACCAATCGCATCATCTATCTGGAAGATGGCGATGTGATTGACCTGCAATTGCAAGGGGTGTGGATTGTCGATGCCGAAGGCAAGCGGGTGGAGCGCGAAGCGCAAATCGTCCATGTGCATACGGGCGAGGCCGAGCTGGGCCCTTACCGCCACTTCATGCAAAAGGAAATCTTCGAGCAATCGCGCGCAGTCAGCGATACCTTGCAGGATATCGAAGCCATTACGCCCGAGCAGTTCGGCGATGGCGCCTATCAGATTTTCAAGGAAATCGACTCGGTCTTGATCCTGGCTTGCGGTACCAGTTCGTATGCCGGCCTGACCGCCAAGTACTGGATCGAAGCCATGGCAGGCATTCCTGTCAGCGTCGAGATCGCCAGCGAATACCGTTACCGTGAAAGTGTGCCCAATCCGCGCACGCTGGTGGTGACGGTGTCGCAATCCGGGGAAACGGCGGACACGCTGGCAGCGCTCAAGCATGCGCGTTCGCTGGGCATGAAGAACACCCTGACGATTTGCAATGTCTCCACCAGCGCCATGGTGCGTGAATGCGCGCTTTCGTTCATCACGCGTGCCGGGGTGGAAATCGGTGTGGCTTCCACCAAGGCGTTCACGACGCAATTGACGGCGCTATTCCTGCTGACGCTAACGCTGGCGCAGGTGCGCGGCCGTCTGCCGGCCGAACGCGAGGCCGACTACATTCGCCAGCTGCGCCATCTGCCGGTGGCCGTTGGCGCCGTGCTGGCGCTGGAGCCGCAGATCATTGCCTGGTCGGAACAATTCGCTAGCAAGGAAAATGCGCTGTTCCTGGGCCGTGGTTCGCATTATCCGATCGCCCTCGAAGGCGCGCTCAAACTGAAGGAAATCAGCTATATCCACGCTGAGGCCTATCCTGCCGGCGAACTCAAGCACGGCCCGCTGGCGCTGGTGACGGATGCCATGCCGGTGGTGGTGGTGGCACCCAACGATGAGTTGCTGGAAAAGCTGAAGTCCAACATGCAGGAAGTGCGTGCTCGCGGCGGGGAGCTGTATGTATTTGCGGATGCCGATACCAATATCAGCAGCACCGAAGGCGTGCATGTGATACGCATGCCGGAACACTATGGCCGTCTGTCGCCCATTCTGCATACGATCCCCCTGCAACTGCTGGCCTACCATGTGGCTTGCGCGCGCGGCACGGACGTGGATAAGCCGCGTAACCTGGCCAAGAGCGTGACGGTGGAATAAACCCTTGCTTGTTCCATTGCCGGTCTGTCGATAGACCGGCGCTGAAAGCCGCCCCTGCCTGTGCAGGGGCGGCTTTTTTAATGGCGCGCACTGGCAGGGCAGGGCGCGCCGGCGCACGCCATGCCGCTTCTGGCCTGGCTGTGATCCGATATAAATTGAATTGATATTAGATGTCCTTTTTAGGCAATTGATGAATATCTTGGCTGGCGACACCATGTCGGCACCATTCATCGAAACAAGGACAACTCATGACAATTTCCACGGTGGCAGCGCTGCAGATAGGATCGCACCCGGAAGGAACCGCAACAACCCTGGCCCGGATTCTGGCTTACGAGGCGGAAATCAAGCAGGCGGGCGCTGACCTCGTCGTGATGCCGGAGGCCTTGCTGGGCGGTTATCCCAAGGGCGAAAACTTCAGCACGTATGTGGGTTACCGCTTGCCGGAAGGCCGCGCTGCCTTTGAGCGCTACGCTGCCAATGCCATTGATGTGCCGGGGCCGGAGACGGCGGAACTGGAAGGCCTGGCTGCCCGTACTGGCGCGCATCTGGTGGTAGGCGTGATCGAACGCGACGGCAGTACCTTGCACTGTTCCGCCCTGTTCATTTCCCCTGAGACGGGCTTGTGCGCAACGCACAGGAAATTGATGCCTACCGGCAGTGAACGCCTGATCTGGGGCCAGGGCGATGGTTCCACATTGCCTGTGGTGGAAACCCCGGCAGGGAAGATAGGCGCGGCCATCTGCTGGGAAAACCATATGCCGCTGCTGCGCACGGCCATGTATGCCAAGGGCGTGGATGTCTGGTGCGCGCCGACGGTGGACGAGCGCGACAACTGGCTGATTTCCATGCGCCACATTGCCCATGAGGGCCGCTGCTTTCTGGTGAGCGCTTGCCAATACCAGCCTTCCCCGCGTGAGGCCGGTGTCAGCGTGCCGCATTGGGATGAAGACCGGCCATTGATGCAGGGCGGCAGCGTGATCCTCAGCCCGATGGGCGAAGTGATGGCCGGTCCGCTGAAAAACCAGGAAGGCCTGCTGGTGGCGCAAATTGATTCGGCCGAGCTGATCAAGGCCCGTTATGACTTCGATGTGGTTGGCCATTATTCCCGTCCGGATGTGTTCACCCTGACGGTAGATGAGCGTGCCAAAACGTCGGTGGTCTTCAAAAAATAAAAACTACCTTCACAGGAGACAAGCATGCAAGACAACAATAAAGAGGTGTACCGGAAAATTGCCTGGAAAGTCCTGCCACTGCTGTTCATCAGCTATATCGTGGCCTATCTGGACCGGGTCAATATCGGTTTTGCCGCGTTGCGGATGCAGCAGGATCTGAATTTCAGTGACGCGGTCTATGGTTTGGGCGCCGGCGTATTTTTCATCGGCTATGTGCTGTTCGAAGTGCCGAGCAATATGTTCCTGACGAAAATCGGGGCGCGCAAAACCATTATGCGCATCATGATTGCCTGGGGGCTGGTGTCGTCCTGCATGATGTTTGTGCAAACCCCTATGCATTTCTACATTGTGCGCTTTTTGCTCGGGGCGTTTGAGGCAGGTTTCTTCCCCGGCATCATCCTGTATCTGACCTATTGGTTTCCGGTGCGGCTGCGCGGCGGCATCATTGCGGTCTTCATGTCGGCCATTGCCATCGCGGGCATTATCGGCGGCCCGGTGTCAGGCTGGCTCATCAAATACATGGACGGGGTTCATGGCCTGTATGGCTGGCAATGGATGTTCCTGCTGGAGGGGGCGCCTGCTGTCGTGCTGGGCCTGATCGCGGCCTTTGTGCTGACCGATAGCCCGCAGGAAGCGAAATGGCTGACGCAACAAGAGCGTGAGCAGGTGGCCAAGGAGGTAGGCACCCCGGCCCATGACGGCAAGCATCACTTGGGGCAAGTGGCGCGCGATCCGAGAGTCTATGCGCTGGCGTTTGTGTATTTCTCGGTCATGAGCGGGCTTTACATCCTGGGTTTCTGGTTGCCGGGCATGATTAAAAGCTATGGCGTGAGCGACCCGTTCCATATCGGTCTGCTGACGTCCCTGCCTTTCATCGCCAGCGCGCTGGGCATGATTGCAATCGGGCGCCGTTCCGACGCCACGGGCGAGCGCCGCTGGTATCTCTTTACCTGCCTGTGCGCGGCGGCACTGGGGCTGGTGGCTTGCACGCTGGTACAGGGCAATCTGGTGCTGGGGCTGATCAGCCTGAGCGTGGTCGCCGTTGGGCTGTATGCCGCCATGCCGCTGTTCTGGACGATACCGACCCGTTATTTGACCGGGAATGCGGCGGCTGGCGGGATCGCCTTGATCAATTCGCTGGCGCTGTTTGGCGGTTTTGTCAGCCCCACGGTCATGGGAATGGTCAAGACCAGTACCGGCAGCATCAATGCGGGGCTGTATCTCTTTGCCGCCGTGCTGGTGCTGGGCGCTTGCGTCCTGATTCTGGCCATGCCGCAGCGCCTGCTGGCTGATACGGCAGCAGAGAGCAAATAGCCCGGCGCATCGGGTGGTTCTTAGTGCTGCTTGACGGCAGGGGCGCGGCACGCCGTGCTCGCCCCTGCCGTGATGGCGGCGTCGTGCGTCCTTGCGGCGCAGTCAATTTCTAGGGTAGCAATCATGCATATCCCGTCATGGTTAGGGACCGGGGGAGAGCCGCGATGAGCACTCCGGGCTTGCTGGGCGTTCTTGGCGGCATGGGGCCGCTGGCGACGATAGATTTTATGCACAAGGTGCTGGATGCGACGGAAGCACATCGGGATCAGGATCATATCCCCATCGTGACCGCTTGCATTCCGCAGATTCCAGACCGTACAGCGGCATTTCGGGGTGAGGGTGATTCCCCGCTGGCCGCCATGATTGAAAGCGGCAAACTGCTGGCGGAAGCAGGGGCCAGCATGATCGTGGTGCCGTGCAACACGGCGCATCTTTGGTTCGAGCCTTTGCAGGCGGCGCTGGGGGTTCCCATGCTGCACCTGGTAGATGCCGCCCTGGAAGATGCGGTGGCGCTGGCTGGCCGCGATGCGCGCATCGGGCTGCTGGCGACGGACGGCACGATTGCTTCCGGCCTTTATGTGAACCGGCGCGCAGGCAATGGCCAGCAGATTCAATGGCTGTTGCCGACGGCGCGCGAAATGGTGGAATGGGTGATGCCGGGGATTGCGGCGGTCAAGGCCGGGGATGTGGCGCGCGGAACGGAGTTTCTGCAAGCCGCGGCAGCGGCACTGGGCAAGCGCGGCGCGCAGGCGGTCATTCTGGGCTGCACGGAGATTCCGGTGGTGCTCCATGACGGCAATTCGCCGGTGCCCGTCGTGGATGCGACGGCTGCGCTGGCGCGGCGCTGCGTGAGCTGGTCACAACAGGAACGGGAACACGCCGCCCAAGGCGGTTGAAGACCGCTGGCCAGGCTGGGCCTGGCCAGCGGCATCAGGCTTTTTTCAGCAAGGAATCATCATGACTGATCATCTGCGCACCGAAGCGGATTTTCTAGGTAGTAAAACGCTCCCGCGTGACGCCTATTGGGGTGTGCATACCGCGCGTGCCGTTGAGAACTTTCCTGTCACCGGCCAGACGCTGGCGCAAATGCCGCATTTGATCCGGGCCTTGGCCTGCGTCAAAAAGGCAGCGGCCCAGGCCAATGAAAGCCTGGGTGTCATTGAACCGTCTGTGGCGGCCGCCATCGGGCAGGCCTGCGACGCGCTGCTGGCGGGGCAATGGCATGACCAGTTCCGCGTGGATGTCATACAGGGCGGCGCGGGAACCTCGACCAATATGAACGCCAACGAGGTCATTGCCAACCTGGCCATCGTGCAATTGGGAGGGGTGCAGGGCGACTATCATCTGGTGCATCCCAATGACGACGTCAATGCTTCGCAGAGCACCAATGACGTGTATCCCACGGCGCTCCGGCTGGCGGCGCATGCGCAGGCAGAAGAGCTGCTGGACGCGCTGGCAGGTTTGCGCGCCGCGTTCGCAGGCAAGGCCGCTGCATTCGGCAGTGTGTTGAAAATCGGCCGGACCCAGTTGCAGGATGCGGTGCCGATGACGTTGGGGCAGGAGTTCGGCGCGTTTGCCGCGACGCTGGCGGAAGATGAACGGCGCCTGCGCGAGGCGCAGGCCCTGCTGACTGAAGTCAATCTGGGCGCGACGGCCATCGGAACGGGGATCAATACCCCCGCCGGCTATGGCGCGAGGGTGATCGACTGCCTGGCGCGGTGCAGCGGTTTGCCGGTCGTGGCTGCGCGGGATCTGGTGGCGGCAACACAGGATACCGGCGCTTTTGTGCAGCTATCGGGCGCGCTCAAACGTGTGGCGATCCGTTTGTCGAAAATCGCCAGTGATTTGCGCCTGTTGTCATCGGGCCCGCAGGCCGGTCTGGGCGATATTGTGCTGCCCGCGCGCCAGGCGGGTTCCTCCATCATGCCCGGCAAGGTGAATCCGGTGATTCCCGAGGCAATGAATCAGGTGGCGTTTGAAGTCATTGGCCATGATCTCATGGTGACGCTGGCAGCGGAATCCGGCCAGTTACAGCTCAATGCGTTCGAGCCGCTGATGATCTGGGCTTTGCATCAGGGCATGAGCCATTTGGTTGGCGCCTGCCGCACCCTGCAGCACAACTGCGTGGAAGGCATAGAGCCCAATTTGCCGGTGCTGGAGCGCCGGGTGGCCGAGTCTGTCACCCTGGTGACGGCCTTGAATCCGATCATCGGCTATGAAAATTCCGCCCGCATCGTCAAGCAGGCACTGGCTAGCGGCGGCGAAATTGGCGCCGTGGCCGAGGCGCTGGGCATTCTGAGCGCGGCAGACCTGCAACGCCTGCTGGTGCCGGAACGCCTGACGCGGCCGGCGGCGCCTCACGACAACACATAGTGTGTGTGAATGGCTTCGAGCAGCAGGGTTTTGACGGCTTGCAGGACATCGTCATGCTTGCTGCCGATGCGCACGCCCAGTTCCAGTTCATAGGAAGGCAATGGGACTGGGCATTCGAAATGCTTGAGCGGCGCCATGCGGACGATGGCGTGGGCGGCATGGGTCGGCACGGTGGTGATGAGATCGGAATCCGCCAGCAGGAACGGGACGGCGGCGAAGTGAGAGGTTGATGCCTTGATCCTGCGCCGGTAGCCCGCTGCGCGCAGGCCTTCATCCACGATGCCGACAAAACCGCCGGATGACACCAGCAAGTGCGGGCGCTGCGCATATTCTTGCGCGCTGGCCGGAATCGGGGTGTGCATGCCGGCCAGGCACAGGTAGTTGCCGCGCCCCAGGCGATGGCGCGCGATCAGCGGGGAAGAGAGTCCGCCAGCGGCGATGGCAAGGTCGATCTGGTGGCGCATGAGCATGTCTTGCACCAAACCGCTATGCGTTTGCCTGAAGATGATGCGCACGCCGGGCAATTGGCGTTTGACCAGCGATAGCAGCGTATGCCCCAGGGCGATTTCGCTGTCATCGGAAAGCCCCACCGTAATGCTGCGGCCTTCGGCTGTCTTGCCCGGCATGGCAGGTGCCAGGGCCTGCCTGCAATGGTTCAGCGCCTCTTCGATCATGGGCGCGAGCTCATTGGCGCGGGTGGTGGGGCGCAGGCCGCGCCCGGTACGTTCAAACAAAGGGTCGGAATACAGCAGCCGCAGGCGGCCCAGCGCCGCGCTGATGGCAGGTTGCGTGACGCCCAGACGGATGGCGGCCCGGCTGGCGGCGCCTTCTTCCATCAGGGCTTCGAACACCCGCAGCAGGTTCAGGTCAACCGTGTCAATGCCGGAGTGGTTCATGTGAGGGCTCTTGGTGGCTAGTGGTTTCGGCCGCTTGCGCGCGCGCATGAAATTCCGCGCGCAGCCGGTTGACCGCTTCCAGTGAGGTGGCAAACAGGTGCTGCGCCCCGATTTTCTCCGCCAAGCCGCTGCGTTCCAGCAGTTCGCGGAACTGTCCATGGGCGCCTGCGATGCAGAACATGATGCCTTCGCTGGCGAGTTCTGCCTGGACTTCTTCCAGCATCAGGGCGCCGGTGATATCCAGCGTGGTGATTGGCTGGGCGTCCAGCACAACGGCGCTGATGGGTTGCGCGCTGTGGCTGATGAGCACGCGCAGGCGCTCACGGAAATAATCGCTGTTGAAGAACAGCAGGGACGCATCAAAACGGTACACCAGCACGCCCATGGGGCTGCTGGCTGCCGGGTAGTGCGCCACGTTGAACAGGCGGCTGCCGTTGGGCACTTCGCCCAGCACGGCATCACGGGGCCGCGCCACCAGGCGCAGCTGCTTGACCAGCGACAGCAGCACGGCCAGGATAATGCCGGGCAGCACCCCCAGGGTCAGCACGCCTAGTGTGGCCAATAACGAGACCCGCAATTCAAAAGGGCTGATGCGGGCCAGGTCGCGCACGGCGGCGAAATCAATCATCTTCAGGGCGGCGATGATCAGTACCGCGCCCAGGGCAGCCGTCGGGATCCAGGCCAGGCCGCCGTCCAGCAGCAGCACGGCCAGCGCCGTGAAAATCGCGGTGGCGAGGTTCACCATGGAGGTTTTGCCGCCCACCATATCATTGATGGCAGTGCGTGAATCCGCGCCGCTGATGACGAAACCGCCGCTCAGGCCGGATGTGACGTTGGCCGTGCCCAGGGCGATCAGGTCCTGATTGGGATAGACGCGGTAGCGGTTCTTGGCGGCAAAGCTGCGGGCGGGCAGCATGGCCGAGCAAAAGCTGACCAGAGCGATGGCGACGGCTTCGCCGAACATGGCCTGGGCATCACGCAGCCCCACTTGCGGCAATGAAAAGGTGGGCAGCCCGCCAGCGACGGCGCCGACAACCTGGATGCCCAGCTTATCCAGGCCGAACAGCCAGGTTGCGAGACTGAGCAACACAATAATGGCCAGGGGGCCGGGCAGCCGCGGCAGGCGCCAGGAACAGAAGGCCAGCAGGCCTAGGGCCAGTGCGCCCAAGGTGAGTGTGGGCCAGTGCGCGTCTGCCAGACGGCCGCTTAGTTCCAGCAGGACCAGAAAGGGGTCCCGGGCATCCAGGGCGATGCCGCTGAGTTTGCCCAGTTGGCCGACGATGATGGAGAGCGCCACGCCATTCATGAATCCCAGCAGGATAGGGCGCGACAGAAAATCAGCAATGAAGCCCAGGCGCATGATGCCGCCCAGGATGGAGAGCAGCCCGACCATGATGGCCAGCAGCATGGACATATCGGTGTAATGCTGGGTGCCGGCAATGGCCAGCGGCGCCAGGGCAGCGGCGATCATGGCGCAGGTGGCGGAATCCGGGCCGACGATCAGCTGCCGCGAAGAACCGAGCAGCGCGTAGGCCACCAGCGGCAGAATCGCTGCATATAACCCCGCCATGGGAGGCAGGCCAGCCAGGCTGGCGTAGGCGATGGCGGTCGGAATCTGCACTGCCGCGACGGAAAGACCGGCCAGGGTGTCGGCCTTGAGCCATTCGCGCCGGTAAATGCGCAGGGTCGAAAACAGCGGTACGCTGGCCAGGCGTTGTTCCGTGAGCAGCGGCGCAGCATTTTCCGAGGTGGGGTGTGTCATAGGCGGATTCCTGAGGGCTGCCGGGAACAGATTGCGCGGCAAGCGGTGATTATCGGCGGAATCCGCAGGGAAAAGCTGATTGGCGCGGCCAGGCGCGGCGCATCTGGCCGAAGCCGCCGCGCCTGGCCGCTGGCGGCCTTACTTCAATTGAATGCGCGCCAGGCTTTCAGCCGCGCCCTTGGGGGCTTCCTGGCCGTTCTTGATGGTAACGAACAGACGCTGGCCGGCGTTGTCGAGCGCAACGCTGTTGGGATGGTCGGGCAGGGCATAGCTGCTGACAACGGCATTGTCGGCGCGCCGGACGACCGTGACGGTACCGGCCATGCGGTTGGCGCTATAGGCGTTGGTGTCATCCAGGGTGATGCCCAGGGCGCCCTTGCCGACCGCCGCTTCGCCCACGACTTCCGCCGTGTCGGGGTTCAGCACCGCGACGCGTCCGCCAGGATGGCGCGATTCGAAGCCAGGCGCGTATTTCTTTTGCATCTCGGTGATGCGTTCCTGGCCTTGATCGGTGACATACAGGCGGCGCGCCGCAGCGTCATAGGCAAGGTTGGTGGGCTGTTCGACCTCCGTTTGCTGGATGTTGGCGATTTCCAGCGCGTTGGTGTCAATGGTGACGAGCTTGCCTTCGAAGTTCACGACATAGAGGCGTTCGCGGCCGTTGTCGAGGGCGATGCCGGTCGATACCCGGCCCAGGCCCGGAATGGCCTTGACGAGTTTGAGGTCGCGGGTATCCACCACAAACAGCGTGCTGTCGTCAGTGCCCAGCGCGGGCAGGTACAGGCGGTGCTTGTCCGTATCGACCAGCAGTTCGCGCAGGTGCAGCGGCGCGCGTTCGCCCTTGGGCGCGCGCTCTATCAGTTGCAAGGTGCCGCGCAGCGTGTTGTTGCGGGTGTCGATGGCATTGATCGAGCCATCCAGCGTATTGCCGGTGTAAAGCGTGTCGTTGGCGTCGTCCAGCGCCAGGCCGAAGGCGCGGTCCTTGACCGGGATTTCGGCCACGACAGCCAGGCTGTCGGGATCCAGGCGCAGAATCCGGCTGGCGGGCGCATCCGGGCCGAAGCCGCCGGCAGACGCGACGAACACCGCATTCTGGCGCGGGCTGTAAACCACTTCATACAGGGCGGGAGCCAGGGCTTTGCGCACGACTTGCTTGGTGACAGCGGGGCTGGCGCTTGCGGTTGCAGCGGCAGCGGGCGTATCGGCGGCGGCCAGCGTCGGGGCGAGCGCGCCCAGGGCCAGGCTGGCGGCTGCCAGCAGGCTGGCCGCGCGCGGAGTCAGGGTAAAGGACTTGATGGAGTGGAACGTCATAGGATTTCCCAGGGTTGAAGGCTGGCTGCGCCGCACGCGTGTTCCCAGGCCGGGTGATGCGCCAGAGCGGCGGGCCTGCGGCAACGGCGGAGCCGGTGAAAAGTCTTGCTGTGCAAGCATACCCTTTTTAGGAATGGGAATCAGATCGCTTTGTTTTCCCTGGCGGTCCGGCGGGGCGCTGCGGCAGGCGCGCCGGTGTCAGGATAGCGCGGCGCGCCAGGCCTGCAATTTGGCATCGCGGCTCATGCCTGCATGGGCCGGGCTGGTCGAAGGCAGGCGCAGAATATCCCAGGGGTGTGGCGGCTTCAGCGCAGGCAGGGCGTGGCGGCGGAATAAATCATGGGCGGCGGCGCCATTGCAGCAGATGCGCGTGATGCCGGGGTGGCTGGCCAGAAAGGAAGTGAAATCGTTGCAGACCAGTTGCTGGCGGTCGATATTGGCATCCAGACTGCCAGGCCGGATACAGCTTTGCAGGACATCCCAGAGCGCAATGCCATGCTGTTGCAGCATCGCGGTGCGGTGAGCGTAAGGGTCGTCCGGGGAAAAACCCAGCAGGCAGCCCATGATGGGCCAGAAAGCATTGCGCGGATGCGCGTAATACGCCTGGTCCCGCAGCGATTGCTGGCCGGGCATGGAACCCAGGATCAGAATGCGCGCGCCTGGCGCGGCGATGGGGGGAAAGCCGACGGCGCGCGCCGACGGATCAAAGCTGCTGGAAGCCTTCATAGCGTTTGTCGCTGGCCAGGGTTTCGTGCTGGACATCGGCCACGGTAGCCGCAGGCGGGCCGCGCCGCATCCAGGCCAGCATGCGGTCAATCTGGTCGGGCGCGCCTTGCAATAGGGCCTGGACGCTGCCATCGGCCATGTTCTGCACCCAGCCGCGCAGTTTCAGGTGGTGCGCTTCACGTACAGTGGCATGGCGGTACGAGACACCCTGAACTTTGCCGGTAATTGTGACGAGGACGGTTTCCATGGCGCGTAATGAGATAACGGAATCAAGATAACTGAATCGAAAAGAGAGCTAAGGGCATTGTAGTGGCAGTGTTTGCCGCCGCCGCGTTTGGCGCGGCAGGCGGCAGGGGGGCTGGCGCCGCAGGGCGCCTGCGGGTAAGGTCTTGCTGCGCCGTGCGGCATGGCCGGGGACATTCGGTCTGCGTGTCTGCCGGAAGGGCGCGTCGTCCGGTTCTCCCTTTATCCTGGCACGGCGTGCCGACATTGAAGGTTGTCCCCATGAAAGGCTTTTCAAGCGATGTCCTGCAGCCCGGCGTCCGCTGGCGTGAGGTGCTGGGCTGGGCGCTTTATGATTTCGCCAATTCAGGCTACACGACAGTCGTCCTGACGGCGGTGTATGCCGCTTATTTTGTGAGCAGTATTGCGGGCGCGGCGGCCTGGGCGACGCTGGCCTGGACTTCGGCGCTCAGCCTGTCGGCCTTGCTGGTGATGGTGACCGCCCCGCGCCTGGGGGCCATGGCGGACCGGCGCGGCAGCAAAAAGCGCTTTCTGGCCTTCAGCACGCTGGCATGCGTGGTGTTCACGGCAGCGCTGGCCTGGACGCCAGGCGTGGGCGGGACGGCTGGGGTGGTGCTGGCGATGCTGCTGGTAGTTGGTTCGAACGCAGCCTATTGCTATGGGGAGTCACTGATTGCCGCCTTCCTGCCGGAGTTGGCGCGGCCCGAAGCGGTGGGCCGGGTCAGCGGGTGGGGCTGGGCGCTGGGTTATCTGGGCGGCATGCTGACGCTGGGGATTTGCCTGGCCTATGTGTTGTGGGCGCAGGTGCAAGGGCAGCCAGCGGCGCATTTTGTGGCGGTCACCATGCTGCTGACGGCCGCTGTTTTTGGTCTTGCGTCCTTGGGGACGTTTGTCTGGTTGCGTGAGCGGCCGGTGGCGCGCCCGTTGGCGTGTCCGGCTGCCGGGCCTGATACAGGTGCTGGTGGGGATCAGGGCAGGCTGGCGAGCGTGCGCCAAAGCTGGCGCGCGGTGCGGGAGTACCGTGACTTCCGCTGGCTGCTGGCGGCAACCGTGGCGTATCAGGGGGGCGTGGCGGTTGCCATTACCCTGGCGGCGATTTATGCCGAGCAGGCGATCGGTTTCGAGCCCCAGGAAACCATGTTCATGATTTTTGCGCTGAATCTGGCGGCAGCGCTGGGCGCCGTGGCATTTGGACATGTGCAGGACTGGCTGGGCCACAAGCGGGCGCTGGTCATCACCTTGCTGGGCTGGATACTGACTTGTGTGCTGGCCGCTGCGGCGACGGGCAAGCCCCTGTTCTGGGTGGCGGCGACGCTGGCCGGGCTCAGCATGGGCAGCAGCCAGTCGGCCGGCCGCGCCATGGCAGCGCTGCTTGCGCCGCCAGCGCGCATGGCGGAGTTTTTTGGTTTATGGACCTTGGCCGTGCGTCTGGCGAGCATCATCGGTCCGATGATGTATGGCTTGATTGTTTGGGGCAGTGGGGGCAATCAGCGCTTGGCCATTCTGGCCACAGCCTTGTTGTTTGTGGCCGGGCTGGCTTGTCTCAGGCCGCTGGATATGGCTCGCGGCCGCCGTCTGGCCGCCGCGGCCTGAACTGTATCCTCATCTTGCCCCCTTGGACGGGGGCGCTGGTGAGGACCGGTGACGCCGGGTACTGGGTAGAATAGGCAAGGTTCCTGTAGCGGCCATGTTTGTATGGGCGGCTGGCGGTCTGGCATGGGGCCGGGCAAGCCGGGCGGGCGGACTTCCATTTTTGATATGTTGCACATCCTTACTATCACCGGGCCGATTTACTTGCTGGTTGCCCTCGGCTATGCGGCGGTCCGGTTCGGCGTCATGCAGAAGACCGACAGCCGGGTGCTGGGCCGGTTCGTCCTGATGTTCGGTATGCCGGCGCTGCTGTTCACCGCCTTGACGCAGCGCCATGCCAAGGCCGGTATCGACTGGAACTATGTCCTGATCTATGCCGGCGGCGGCTTGCTGACCATGCTGTGCGCCGCAGGCTATGCGCGCAAATTCAAAGGCGCCAGCGCTGCCCAGGCGGGCGTGCTGAGCATGACGGTCGGGGCTTCCAATTCGGCGTTCATCGGTTTTCCGGTGCTCTACCAGGTGCTGGGGCCGACAGCCGGGGTGGCGCTGGCCATGTGTTTCATCGTGGAGAACATCCTGATCATGCCGGGCGCGCTGGCCTATGCCGATAGCGGCGGCGCGGGCGGCGCCAGGGCGGCCTTGCAGCGTTCGCTGAGTTCGCTGCTGACCAATCCCCTGCTCTGGGGGCTGGCGCTGGGGCTGCTGTTCAACATCACGGGCTGGCATGTGCCGGCCGTGCCCGAGCGCATGCTGCAGATGCTGTCCCAGGTGGCCAGCCCCCTGGCGCTGTTTGCTGTCGGCGGCAGCCTGTACGGCTTGCGCCTGGGGCACCATATCCGGGCGGTGCTGGCGGCGGCGGGCGCCAAGCTGCTGCTGCATCCGGCGCTGATGGCGCTGCTGGTAGTGGTGTTTCCCGTGCTGAGCCGTGAGTTTGCCGTGGCGGCGGTCATGTATGCGGCCATGCCGACGGCCGCGATCGTGGCTGTGCTGGCCCAGCGCTATCAGCAGGAAGAGTTCGCCGCTGCCGCGCTGATGGTGGCGACGCTGGCTTCCTTTGTCACCATTTCGCTCTTGCTGATGGTGGTGGTGCCCATGCTGCCCGAGCCGGCTGTTCTGCCGCTGCCCTGAGGCGGGCAGTGTGCGGTGTGCCCGCTGTTGCCGGCCTGGGGGTCTGCCCGGGCCTGGCCTTTCCTTTGAACCGAATGCTCATGACTGATACGAATCTGGCGCCAGGCGCCTGTCCCGCGCCGCGCCGTTCCCGCGCGGCCTTGTTGCGCAAGTGGCTGCTGATCGCGCTGGTGTGCGCCCTGGTGCTGGTGCCGCTGCTGGTCTGGGTCAGCCAGCCGGCGGCGCCTGGCATGGCAGCCCCCGCGCAGGGGGCTGCATGACGCGCTCGCAGGCAGAGGAGGCTGGCCGTGGCGCGCCATGCCCATGCGGCAGCAAGGCGGTTTATGGGGCCTGTTGCGGCCGCTGGCATCAGGGGCCGCAGCGTCTGGGGGCGCCCAGCGCGCAAGAACTGATGCGTTCACGCTACAGTGCATTCGTCTTGGGAGAGCGCCAGTATCTGCTTGATACCTGGCATTCGGATACCCGGCCGGCTGTGCTGGAGCCTGACCCGGAAGGCCTGAAGTGGCTGGGATTACAGGTCAAACGTCATGAGCAGTTTGACGAAACCCGCGCCATTGTTGAGTTTGTGGCGCGCAGCCGGCTGCATGGCCGGGCGCATCGCCTGCACGAGATCAGCCGCTTCCAGCGGCTGGACGGCGTCTGGCTGTATGTGGACGGCGATTTTGTTGAATAAGCTTGCCGTCCCAGTGTTTGTATAGTATTTGACCATTCCAAACGCGCTGAGCTAAACTGTAAGGCTTAGCGTACTGCGTCCTGCATGAATCTGTCATATTCGTTTGCCAGAATCTCAGGGATGCCTCTTGCGCTAGCAAGAACTGCTCTTTCCGGCCGGCCAGCCTGGTTTGCCGTTACGTGCGGTTTTTGTATGGACCGCCCGTGAACGGGATCGACCACTGGCAATGCGCAATGCGCGTGCCGGAACGGATATCCCAAGATCGGGTACTGAATGCTCCGGGCATTGTGCCGTAGACCCTGCGCAATGCCGGTAGCGACGATTTTAGGGATATTCAAGCTAATGCCAACTATCAGCCAGCTCGTGCGCAAGCCGCGCGAAGTCAGCCGGGAGTCCAGCAAGAGCCCCGCGCTCGAAAACTGCCCCCAGCGTCGTGGCGTGTGCACCCGTGTGTACACCACCACCCCCAAGAAGCCTAACTCCGCTCTGCGTAAGGTCGCCAAGGTTCGCCTGACCAACGGCTTCGAAGTCATTTCGTACATCGGTGGCGAAGGCCACAACCTCCAGGAACACTCGGTCGTGCTCGTGCGCGGCGGTCGTGTGAAGGACTTGCCTGGTGTGCGTTACCACATCGTGCGCGGCGCGCTCGACCTGCAAGGCGTGAAGGATCGCAAGCAGGCACGCTCCAAGTATGGTGCCAAGCGTGCCAAGAAGGCGAAGTAATCTGCCTGACTGATTCACCCTGGTGATAAAGCGTGCAACCGTTGCGCAGAATAAGCTGCGTGGCGGCATTAAGGGGTCGTCCCGGATGGGCGGCCGTGGCCGTGCAAAGAATGCGCGGTTCAACTGAACAGACACAAGGAAGCAATAATGCCCCGTCGTCGCGAAGTACCTAAGCGCGAGATCCTGCCGGATCCCAAATTCGGCAGCGTCGAACTCGCGAAATTCATGAACGTCGTCATGCTCTCGGGCAAGAAGGCGGTTGCCGAGCGTATCGTCTACGGCGCGCTCGAGCAAATCCAGGCCAAGACCGGCAAAGAGCCGATCGAGGTCTTCAATACTGCGATCAACAACGTCAAGCCCCTGGTTGAAGTGAAGAGCCGCCGTGTCGGTGGCGCCAACTACCAGGTGCCCGTGGAAGTCCGCCCTGTCCGCCGTCTGGCCCTGGCCATGCGCTGGATGCGTGAAGCCGCCAAGAAGCGTGGCGAGAAGTCCATGGACCTGCGTCTGGCAGGCGAACTGCTGGATGCCGCTGAAGGTCGTGGCGCTGCAATGAAGAAACGCGAAGATACCCACAAGATGGCCGAAGCCAACAAGGCATTCAGCCACTTCCGTTGGTAATCCAGCTGGTAAATTAAGGACACTCTCATGGCCCGCAAAACCCCGATCGCGCGTTACCGCAACATCGGTATCTCTGCCCACATCGACGCAGGGAAGACCACCACTAGCGAACGCATTCTGTTCTACACCGGCGTCAATCACAAAATTGGCGAAGTGCATGATGGCGCAGCCACCATGGACTGGATGGAGCAGGAGCAGGAGCGCGGCATCACCATTACGTCTGCTGCTACCACCGCTTTCTGGAAGGGCATGGCCGGTCAGTTCCCCGAGCACCGCATCAACGTTATCGACACTCCGGGACACGTGGACTTCACTATTGAAGTCGAACGCTCCATGCGCGTGCTGGATGGCGCCTGCATGGTGTATTGCTCGGTGGGCGGCGTTCAGCCCCAGTCCGAAACCGTGTGGCGTCAGGCCAACAAGTACAAGGTGCCCCGTCTTGCGTTCGTGAACAAGATGGACAGTACCGGTGCGAACTTCTTCAAAGTTTACGATCAGCTGCGTAACCGCCTGAAAGCCAATCCCGTGCCCATCGTTTTGCCGATCGGTGCCGAAGATAACTTCAAGGGCGTGATCGACCTGATCAAGATGAAGGCGATCATCTGGGACGAAGCCAGCCATGGCGTGAAGTTCGAGTACCAGGACATCCCGGCCGAGCTGCAAGCTCAAGCCGAGGAATGGCGCGAAAAGATGGTCGAGGCTGCTGCCGAGTCCTCCGAAGACCTGATGAACAAGTACCTCGAGGGCGAGCAATTGTCCGAAGAGGAGATCGTCAAGGCTATCCGCACGCGTACCATCGCTTGCGAAATCCAGCCGATGCTGTGCGGCACCGCGTTCAAGAACAAGGGTGTGCAGCGCATGCTGGACGCCGTGATTGAATTCCTGCCGTCGCCTCTCGATATTCCTCCCGTCCAGGGTGAGAATGACGACGGCGAAGTCGTCAGCCGCAAGGCCGACGACAGCGAAAAGCTGGCCGTGCTGGCATTCAAGCTGATGACCGATCCGTTCGTGGGTCAATTGACCTTCGTGCGCGTGTACTCTGGCGTGCTGCACTCCGGCGATACCGTGTTCAACTCGGTCAAGGGCAAGAAGGAACGTGTGGGCCGCATCCTGCAGATGCACGCCAACAACCGTGAAGAGCTCAAGGAAGTCGTGGCTGGCGATATCG
Source organism: Kerstersia sp. (assembly GCF_052103615.1). Classification (NCBI taxonomy): domain Bacteria; kingdom Pseudomonadati; phylum Pseudomonadota; class Betaproteobacteria; order Burkholderiales; family Alcaligenaceae; genus Kerstersia; species Kerstersia sp. The sequence goes on from NZ_JBQEKA010000011.1 coordinate 61,815, forward strand.
CCGCCGTGGTTGGCCTGAAAGATGTGACGACCGGCGAAACGCTGTGCGATATCGACGACCACATCGTTCTGGAGCGCATGGAGTTCCCCGAGCCCGTGATTTCGCAGGCTGTCGAACCCAAGACCAAGTCCGACCAGGAAAAGATGGGCATCGCCCTGTCGCGCCTGGCTGCTGAAGATCCGTCGTTCCGCGTGCGTACCGACGAAGAATCCGGCCAGACCATCATTTCCGGTATGGGCGAGCTGCACTTGGAAATTCTCGTCGATCGCATGAAGCGCGAATTCGGCGTGGAAGCCAACGTCGGCAAGCCGCAAGTGGCCTATCGCGAAACCATTCGCAAGGCTTGCGACGAAGTCGAAGGTAAGTTCGTCAAGCAATCCGGTGGTCGTGGTCAGTACGGTCACGTTGTGCTCAAGCTGGAACCGCTGGAACCGGGTGGTGGTTACGAATTCGTGGACGCCATCAAGGGCGGTGTGGTGCCTCGCGAGTACATTCCGGCAGTCGATAAGGGTATTCAGGAAACGCTGCCTGCGGGCGTGTTGGCCGGTTACCCGGTGGTGGACGTCAAGGTAACGCTGTTCTTCGGTTCGTACCACGATGTGGACTCGAACGAAAACGCGTTCAAGATGGCCGGTTCGATGGCATTCAAGGAAGGTATGCGCAAGGCCAGCCCTGTGCTGCTTGAGCCGATGATGGCCGTCGAAGTGGAAACGCCCGAAGACTATGCCGGTACCGTGATGGGCGATCTGTCCTCGCGCCGCGGCATGGTGCAAGGCATGGACGACATGGTTGGCGGTGGCAAGGTCATCAAGGCCGAAGTCCCCCTGGCCGAAATGTTCGGCTACGCCACGAACCTGCGTTCGCTGACGCAAGGCCGTGCGACGTACACCATGGAGTTCAAGCACTACTCCGAAGCTCCGCGTAACGTGTCCGACGAAATCATCGCCGCTCGTTCGAAGTAATCTAAAGACATCGGCCATCCCTGCCAGGGGGTGGCTGTTAACAAGTTTTCCTTGCATTGATAAAGGGATGAATCATGGCAAAAGGTAAGTTTGAACGCACCAAGCCGCACGTGAACGTCGGCACGAT